>DATICR010000440.1:0-11695 GCA_035456745.1 Ignavibacteriaceae bacterium | reverse complement strand
CGCTTTTTGACCCGGGACATACGATGGCAAGTGTACTTGCAAATGAATTTACTGAAGCGACAAGTGATTTATATGTTAGCTCATTAATAGAGATTGCACTCCTGCTGTTCGTATTGACTGTAATTCTTAATTCTATCGCCCGGGTAATTGTGTGGAGTGTAACAAAAAAATATAATAAAGGTTTTTAGTGTCGGAAAAAACTTATTACCGGTGGAGAAAAATTAAGAGCTCTATTATGATGACTCTGAGTGTATTGTGCGCTCTGATCGCCATTGTTCCTTTATTCATTATTTTATTCTACACGATAACCCAGGGACTATCATCAATCAACTGGGATTTCTTTACAAAAATGCCCAAGCCTGCGGGTGAGACCGGAGGTGGTATGGCTAATGCTCTGATGGGGACAGGAATTCTAATCGGACTGGCAAGCTTGATCGGTTTGCCTGTCGGGATTTTATCAGGCATATATCTTTCCGAAAATAGCAAAACAATTTTTGCCAGGAGCATTCGTTTCTTAACCGAAGTTTTGAATGGAATTCCGTCAATAGTGATAGGGGTTGTTGTGTATATAATTATCGTCCTGCCAATGGAACGATTTTCAGCAATAGCAGGCGGATTTGCTCTTGGTATTTTAATGATTCCTCTTATTACGAGAACAACCGAGGAAATGATGACCCTGATTCCTCACTCTTACAGAGAAGCTGCACTGGGATTAGGAATCCCAAGATGGAAGACCAACCTATTTATTATCCTCCCCGCAGCTTTCAAAGGAATTTTTACAGGAATACTTCTTTCTATTGCAAGAGTTGCAGGTGAAACCGCACCATTACTTTTCACTGCTCTGGGAAACAGGTTCTGGTCAACACAGCTCGATCAGCCTATTGCTTCACTTACTGTTTTTATATACGATTATGCAAAAGCTCCGTTTGAAGACTGGAACAGGCAGGCCTGGGCAGCGGCTCTCATTCTGATAATTCTTATTATGATAATTAATATATTATTCAGACTTGTAACACGAAAAAGGAAATATGCTTAAAGAAGGACCGATGAAATGAATGAACAGGTGCTGGCGATGAAAGAAGAAAAATCCCCTTATCTCCATACTTCACAGAAGATCAGGATGGAAACAGTAAAGCTTAATGCTTACTTTGGGAAAGTTCACGCATTAAAAGATATCTCACTTATAATACCGCAGAATAAAGTTCTTGCAATCATTGGTCCTTCAGGATGCGGTAAATCAACTTTTTTACGGTGCCTGAACAGGATGCATGAAGAAGTGAGCGGAACGATTTATGGTAAAATTCTTTTGGATGGAGACAATATTATGGATTACGATCCGGTATCTTTAAGAAAGAAAGTGGGAATGATATTTCAGAAACCGAATCCTTTTCCTACAATGTCGATTGCTGATAATGTAACTGCAGGTTTAAGATTAAATGGATTTCATAATAAGAACAAACTCAAAGAGATCGCTGAAAAAAGTTTAAGACAGGCTGCTTTGTGGGATGAAGTTAAAGACCTATTGAAACATCCGGGTGCAGACTTATCCGGTGGACAGCAGCAGCGGCTATGTATTGCCCGTGCACTTGCAGTAGAACCTGAAGTAATTCTGATGGATGAACCGGCAAGTGCTCTGGATCCAATTTCAACAGCAAAGATTGAAGAATTAATATTTGAGCTGAAACAGAATTACACAATTATAATTGTTACTCACAATATGCAGCAGGCTGCAAGAGTAAGCGATTACACCGCTTTTTTTTATATGGGGGAAATGGTGGAACACGATAAAACAGGTAAAATTTTTACAAGTCCTTCCAAAAGACAAACAGAAGATTATATTACCGGACGGTTTGGATAAACCTGTCACTTTCTATTCTCATTTATTAATTGTCACACTGTGAATTTGATCCTTCAAGTCCCCGGTAAAGAGTCCCCAGGATTGCTATTTACACCTTTTAAATTATTAAATCAGCTTTATGTTAAATGATAAAACAAAATATTATTTTTGTATAAGGAATTAAATTTTTCTTTGAGTTTTAACTATTAGGTTATCTTCTTTTGTGTTAAAAAAACTCATTACATTGTTAATGCTATGTCTGCTGATTTCCCACGGGGTAATCCAATTTTCTTTATTTAAATTCTTCCAGGCAAAATATAAAGCTGATGCAGTTAAAATAATTATCAATGGGGTGCCCTCTGATGAATTGGAATTAATTAAAATTAAAATAAGCGATATCCAAAATCATACTGTCGATTTTTCCCGGAAAGATGAAAGTGAATTCATGTACCAAAATCAGATGTATGATATTATCAAAGAAGAAATTGTAAATGATTCGGTTCTATTTTACTGTCTGCGGGACGATAATGAATCCAGACTTTACTCTGTTCTTGATAAATTACTCGGCTCAATTTTCGATGCTTCGAAGGATAACCCCAATGAGTACCCGGATTTTAACAATTACCTGAGCACCTACTATGCAGGTTCGTATTATTATATAAATAATTGTTATTCTATGGAAAAGAATTTTGATAATAATTTTCTATGCAAAATTCTTGAAGGAGTGATTCAAATTAATACCCCTCCCCCCAATTTCAACAGTTAAGGTTTCTTTCATAAACAATTACTGCTTAAAGAATGTGGTTTTTCATTCCCGCAGTATTTTCATGATTCATCAAATTACAGGATATTCAAAAATGAAATTAACTTTATTGATGGTGCTTATAATAAATTTTTCCTTGTTTTCGCAGGTTATTACTGTAAAAAATCAGGAGACGCAAAATCCTCTGGAACTTGTATCGGTTTATAACTCGGATCCTAACCGATCCCTGTTGACAAATTCAAATGGCAAAGTGGATATAACAAATCTCGATAAAACCAAACCAATAATTTTCCGTATGCTCGGGTTCGAAAAGCTGGAACTTGCTTATGCTGAAATTGAAAAAAATGATTTTACCATTTTTATGAAATCGACAACAATTTCCTTGGATAATGTGGTGGTTACTACAAAACGTTGGGAAGAAAATAAAAGCGAAATTCCAAATACAATAACAGTAGTAACCCCAAGAGATGTTGACTTTCAGAATCCCCAGACAACTGCAGATATGCTCGGATTATCTGGTAATGTCTTCATTCAAAAAAGCCAGCTTGGCGGCGGAAGTCCAATGATACGAGGATTCTCGACAAACAGGCTGCTGATAGTAGTTGATGGAGTAAGAATGAACACAGCTATATTCCGGAGCGGCAACCTTCAGAATGTAATCTCCCTTGATGCTAATTCACTGGATCACACAGAGGTTATATTTGGCCCCGGTTCGGTTATTTACGGCAGTGATGCGATAGCAGGCGTAATGAGCTTCCACACTCTTGTTCCACATCTCGCATCAGATGGTTCACCTCTTTTTAATGCCGGTGTAATGACCCGTTTTTCGTCGGCTGATTTAGAAAAAACGGGACATATACATTTTAATGTTGGATTAAAACATTTCGGCTTTCTTTCCAGCGTAACCTATACGGATTTCGGGGACCTTACGATGGGTTCAAATGGTCCGGATGAATATTTGAGACCTACATATCAGGAAAGAATTAACGGTCATGATTCAGTCCTGGTAAATTCTGATCCAAAGGTTCAGAAAATTACCGGTTATAATCAGATAAATTTTATGCAGAAAGTGCTTTTCGCCCCGGTTAATGAATGGGAATTGGAGTATGGGTTCCATTATTCCACTTCTTCGGATGTTACAAGATACGATAGACTTGTACGCCCAAAAGGAAATACATTAAGGTCGGCAGAATGGTATTACGGTCCGCAGAACTGGATGATGAATTCACTTGCTTTCACCAATTATAATATGAACTCAATTTATGATTTATTCAAAATAATATTGGCCTACCAAAATTTTGAGGAGAGCAGACATGACAGGAATCTAAATGCACCGGACAGAACAAACAGGATTGAAAAAGTTAATGCGTTCTCGCTGAATTTTGACCTGATAAAAAAAATAAATGAGAGTTCAAATTTATTTTATGGAGCAGAAGTAATATTAAATAAAGTTGCTTCTTCCGGAACTACTGAAAATATTATTACGGGATTAGTATCCCCCGATGCTTCAAGATATCCTGACGGTTCAACATGGAATTCATATGGCATCTATCTTACCTATAAAAATAAATTCAGTCCGCAATATATTTTGCAAACCGGAGTAAGATATAACTATGTTACACTTGATGCTGAATTTGATACAACTTATTATCCCTTCCCATTTACAAAAGCAAATATGAAAACCGGAGCTGTAACAGGAAATGCCGGTCTTGTCTGGCATCCTCAGAGTGACTGGCAGTTTAACTTTAATTTATCTACTGGTTTCCGTGCTCCAAACGTAGACGACCTTGGAAAGATATTTGATTCCGAACCCGGTTCAGTAGTAGTTCCCAATCCTGATCTCAAACCTGAGTATGCATATAGTGCAGAACTTGGTTTAATGAAAATCTTTTCAGATCTGCTGGAGTTTGATGTTGCAGGCTATTATACTTACCTCGATAATGCTCTTGTAAGGAGAGATTTTACTATGAATGGTTCGGACAGTTTGATGTATGACGGCACTATGAGCAAAGTACAGGCAATTCAAAATGCAGCATATGCTTATATCTGGGGAATTGAATCAACGCTGGAATTTAATTTTGCAAAGTATTTCAGTTTCAGATCCGAATTTAATTATCAAAAAGGTGAGGAAGAGGATGATGCCGGAAATGTTACTCCTTTACGTCACGCCGCACCATGGTTCGGTCAGACAAAATTGTCATTCAGAAAAGATAAGACAGGTATAAGTCTTTCTATGATTTATAATGGTCAAATCAGCTTTGAAGATTTATCACCCAGTGAATATGAAAAGGATTACCTGTATGCACTTGACGCAAACGGAAACATATATTCCCCTGCCTGGTATACACTTAACCTGAAATTAAGCTATCAGATATTTGATAATATTGAACTTTATTTTGGCATGGAGAATATAACGGATCAGCGTTACAGACCATATTCTTCAGGAATAACAGCAGCAGGAAGAAATTTCATTGGTTCTCTGCGAATAAATATTTAATCCTTTCTTTTCCTGATAAAGGGAACCCTGGTCGGTTCCCTTTATCAATAATTTCTATTAATTTTAATCCGGATATTTGCTATTTTACAATTGCTTCAATTTACAGGTCTGACTTTTTGGAAAACGATCGAAAAACCCAGATAATTAAGACTGCCGTCAAAAGATTCGCCAAACATGGACCCGGGAAAACTACTCTTGATGAAATTGCCCGTGATCTTAGGATCGGCAAGGCCACTATTTATCATTATTTTGAATCAAAAGAAGCACTTTTTTACCGGGCTATCGAGTGGGAAAGTGAACAATATATTGAAGAAATAAGTTTAATTTTCGATAACGAAGTATTAACCTTAAAGGAAAAGTTTATTGCATATTTTCGCTGCAAAGAAGGTATTAAAAATAAATACAAGCTGCTTTACGAATTATTTCTTCTCTTAATGGACGATGAATCATTCCAGAAAGAAAGGGAAATACTGAAAACTCTTTTAGGGAAAGAAGAATTAATTATTGAAATGGTATTAAATCCCTTTTTCAGGAAAAAAGCTGAAAAGATAATTCCCTCTTTACCTATGATGGTTGTTTATGCAAGCTGGGGCTGGTCATTCGGTACAAAATTAAAGCAAATAGCAAATTCTGATGAGCAGGTTCTCCAAAATGAAATGCTTGAACTCCTGATTCAAAATATTTTACCTGATTAGTCCTCTTTTTCTTACCTTCAATTATTCAATCATTTGATGATTCATCATCTCCTTCATCCTCACTAAACAGGTATTTTTCATATTTATGTTTGATCATCTGTGCCTCAACAATAAAGTAAACATCTTCGGCAATATTGGTTGCGTGATCTGCGAGTCTTTCAAGATGCCTTGAAACTTCAAGCAAAGCAATTCCGGGTTCAACATTTTCAGGATTTTCCTTCATTATTTCCTTCAGAATTGTATGATTTGCCCTGTCCAGTTCATCTACGTCATCATCCGATTTAATAACTTTTTGTGCAAGCTCGGGATCATTTTCAATAAATGAATCAATTGCATTCTTAATCATTTCCCTGGAGAGTATAGACATTTCTTTCAATCGGGTTTTATCAAAAAAACCAGGTTTTTTTCCTAATTCTGTAACACTTTCCGCCAGGTTTACGGCCAGATCTCCAATTCTTTCAAGATTAGTATTTATAGTCAAAGAAGACATAATCAACCTTAAATCCATTGCGACAGGCTGGTTGAGTGCAAAAATCTTCTGACATACTTTCTCAATTTTTACATCGTACTTATCTACTTTATCATCACGTTCAATAACAAGTTCGGCAAGTTCCGGATTCCCTTCATCAATTGCCTTTAATGCAAATTCAACCTGTTCGTCTACAAGACTGCACATTTTAATCAGTCTGGTTCTTAGTTTTTCTATCTGGATTTCAAATTGACGTTCCATTTATTCCTCTTATCTTTTATAATTAAAACCATCACCCGAACCTCCCGGTGACATAATCTTCTGTTTGTTTAATAGAAGGTTTGGTAAACATTTTCGATGTTTTATCATATTCTACAAGTTCACCAATGTAAAAGAAAGCGGTATGATCACTTACCCTGGCCGCCTGCTGCATATTATGCGTTACAATTACTACAGTATAATTCTGTTTCAAAGAATGAATCAGTTCTTCAATCTTTGCAGTTGAAATTGGATCGAGAGCACTCGCTGGTTCATCCATCAGTATAATTTGAGGCTCAATTGCAAGAGTTCTTGCAATGCATAACCTTTGCTGCTGTCCTCCTGATAGACTTAGTGCCGGTGTATGGAGTCTGTCCTTGACCTCTTCAAACAGCGCGGCATTATTCAAAGAGCGTTCAACAATTTCATCTAATTTTTTTTTATCTCTCAATCCATTTATCTTTACTCCAAAGACGATATTTTCATAAACCGTCATAGGAAACAGATTTGATTTCTGAAAAACCATTCCTATTTTTTTCCGGAGATTTACCACGTCTATTTCTTTGTCATAAATATTTTTACCGTCAATCACGATTCTGCCATTTATTCTTACACTATCAATCAAATCATTCATTCTGTTAATTGACCTGATAAAGGTCGACTTCCCGCATCCGGATGGACCTATTAATGCCGTTATTCTATTTGCATATATATCCATAGAAATGTTTTTTAATGCCTGTTTATTTCCATAAAACAGACTGAAATTTTCAACGGATATTTTTATTTCTTTCATTGATATAATCAGGAAAAGCTTAAAATAAACAGGATACAAAAAGGAAAAATCAATAATTATATTTAATATATGGCTTCACGGATCCTGGCACTAATATAATCCATTACCCAGACAACAAATGCAATCATCAGTATAAGAAGACCTACCTCATGCCACCTGGCTAAGCCCTGATACTGCATCAGCATTGTACCAATACCTCCTCCGCCGACGAGACCAATAATGGTTGCCATTCTAACGTTGATATCCCATCGATAAATTGTGAATGAAAGGAATGGTAATATTATCTGAGGAACAACTGCATACCAAACGACCTGAATTTTATTTGCTCCGGTAGCACTAATGGCTTCAACAGGTCCTGTTTCAATATTTTCAATTGCTTCCGAGTAGAGTTTTGCATTTGAAGCAATAGTATGAACCAGCAGCGCAATCATACCTGCAAATGGTCCTATTCCAACCCAGACAGAAAATATTATCGCCCAGATTAAAGGTTCAATCGAACGGACAAAATTCAAAATTATTCTTAAAATATAATAGACGGCGAAGGAAACTTTATTTTCTTTCATAAGGTTTCTCGCAGTGAAGAATGAAAGAAGCAATGTTAAGGGTATAGAAATCAACGTTGCTAGTAAGGCAATATATATTGTCTCAATCATTGCGAAAAGTGCATCATCAAAAATTCCCATCTTCGGTTGAAATAATGCACTGAATATTCTTTCTGCTCCCCGGATGCCCTCACTGCTGAATAAGTCAATTATTGAAATTCTTGTGACTATCCATCCTGCAATAAAAGTAATATTAAAAAGGAACCAGCCGAATATTTCAACTGTCCATTTCGTTACATTATTATCCTTTGAGATACAAAATAACTTCGCTGAAAGTGAAGTCCTGGAATATGTCCATGCATATCCTATAATAATACTGATTCCAAGGATAATAAAAATTGAATTCCAGCTGAAAGGAATATCCCTGAGGTTTATAATAAACTTGTAATAAATTGCTCTCTGAACAACAACCAGGCTGTAAAAGACAAAGAAAATATCCAGCAGGACAGATTTAACAAAATTATATTTTGCCTGTCTTTCTTTGCCCCTGGCAATTATGGTCTGAGGAAGTAATTCTAGTTCAGGATCTGTCATCTTATTTCCACCTCTTCGGCATCTTCGCCGTATATTGTTTTAAACCAGACTTCATCAATATCCCCCGGCATTCCTTCATAGATGATTTCTCCGTCTTTCAGGGCTATTACTCTTGAAGCATATCTTCTGACTAGACTTAGAAAGTGAAGGTTGCAAATTACTGTAGTTCCCAGTTCCTTATTTATTTTTTCAAAGTACTGCATAACAGAATTTGAGGTTGCCGGGTCGAGTGAGGCAACGGGCTCGTCAGCCAGAAGAAGTTTAGGATTCTGCATAAGACTGCGCGCGATAGCCACCCGCTGCTGCTGACCGCCGCTTAATGAATCAGCCCGGGCATCTGCTTTTTCTTTTATTCCAACTCTTTCAAGATTTATGTAGGCTTCTTCCATTACATTATCACTGAATTTTTCAAAAACGGATTCGAATACACCGAGCGATCCGAGCTTTCCTGTAAGTACATTTGTGAGAACCGAACGTCGTTTTATAAGATTAAATTGTTGAAACACCATGCCTATCTGAGATTTAACCTTACGCAATTCCTCACCTTTGATATGAGTGATATCTTTTTCCAGAAATTTTACCCTTCCGGAAGTTGGTTCAATTAATCTGTTGATGCATCTCAGGAGAGTGGACTTACCCGAACCGCTTAGTCCTATTATTACAAGGAATTCCCCTTCCTCAACTTTAAAAGAAACGCCTTTTAATGCGTGTGTACCATTATTGTAAATTTTGTGGAGGTTTTGAATTTCAAGAAGCATTTAATTCTTAATAAGATTTTCAAATTTTATATTTTGTTCTTCAAGTAATTTCCGCAGCCCGTCGTAATCACTGTCTTTTGTAGGGATGAGACCACGGATATCATAAATATCGTACATTGATTTACCTCCGCGGGGAGTTGCCACATATTTTAATAGAGCATTAATAACTTTTTCCTTCATTCGTTCATCCATGTCTTTTCTGAAGACCCAGGGATCATTCGGTATCCGCTGAGTGAATCCGATAATTTTGACTTTCTTTTCGATATCAGGAAATTGTTTTTCCACTCTCATCCGGGCATCAAGTATTTTATGAGTTACAGGATCAGGAGGCGCGTAATATGTTGCTCCTGCAGCAACCTGTCCCTGATAAACCATCGTAACGACATTATCGTGTCTCATTGCAAATACTGTTTCGCTTGGTCTGATACCTTTTTTATCCAGCATTGCTTTTGGAAGTATATAACCGGAAGTTGAAGAAGGGTCAACATATGCGAAGCTTTTACCATTTATATCCGGAAGGCTGTCTATTCCTGAATCATATCTTGTTATAAATTGACCGCTGTAAGAAGTTTCATCATTATCACGCACGATTCTTAGTCTTGCTTCGGCCCCATATTTTGCATGTGCCATCAAATAAGAGAAAGTATTTATACTGGCGATATCTGCTTTTTTAGTACCGAAGGCTTCCACTACAGCTACGAAGCTTGCAGGAACTGCCGTCGTAAAAAAATACCCTGTCTCCTTTTCAAGGAAATCTGTTAATTCTTTCGCATTAGTAGTTATTCTTTTTGCATCGACAGAAGGTGTAAAATAGAGTTTAATCGGATTACTCCTGGTACCAAGCGCACCCTCATTCAATTCACGGGATGATGAAATAATGATGAAAAAGATTATAGGTGAAAGGTATAGAAGATACTTTATGGATCTCATAACTGACTAATTTTTAGAATTTCTAATATGCTAATATTTTTTTTCTCATCAAACCTATTTTAGCGGTTCCGTTGTTAAATAATTATTAAATCCGGATCTGTCCAAATTAATTCTGGAAGTCTAAAAAAAGATTGGATTTTAAGAAAAAAGGAAATGAATTTTTTTTGTTTTCAATATCAAGGAAAATCATAAATATCTGCGTTGAAGATGTATCAACGTTCCATATCCTGTTATTCCATTTGATTTCTTTTTCCAATATTACTATTTTTATCCGCATTGAAATTTTGATTGGAAAATCAGAATAAACAGAGGGTTATTCTTAAACGGTAGCATCGTGAATTTAATTCCTGCCTGATTATATCAACAGATTGAATCTTAAAAAAAGGACTTAAAAAGGACTTTAAGAGGACTATAAAGGACTTAAAGAGGACTATCAGATAACTTGTTTGACCTTAATTATCCGTTTGTTGTCTTTATAACGGCTAAATATTTCTAAAATGTGAAACAAAAATACCCGGCATAACCGGGTATGAATAAAAAATAATTATTTAATTGATTAATGATTCCTTAACGCATTTATCAATTCTTTTTTTGACATATTAGATCTACCATCAATACCAACCTTTTTTGCTTTATTATATAGCTCATCTTTTGTCCAATCTTCATATTTCTCAGCTTTGCCGCCTTTTCTGCTTGTCTTTTTCGCTGGTGAATTTGCTATACGTGCAGCTTTTTCTTTGCTCATCCCTGTCCTTCTCAGCGCTTCATATTTATCCTTGTCTTTAATCGATGGACCAGGATCTTTTCTTCCGGGCATTTCAACCTCCAATTTGATTATCTACAATAATTACACATTTTAATGTAAAGGATTGTCAGAAACATCAAATGGAAATTATCACAAGAGTAATCAAACACTACTCTGTATTTTTTTCAACCTGATAATAATTATTTTTCGGATTGCTGTCAGGTATAAACGATGCACCAAGTTCAATTACTGTGACAGGTTTAGACGGATTAAATTCTATACTAACCTCATCTTGATTCTCCCAGACGGCAGTCGATTTGTAAATTGAATCTTTTGTCCCATCCGAATAATGAAAAATCAAATTTATGGGAATCGGAACTTTGCCAATCTTTACAACATCAACTGTTGCTCTTCCGGGTTTAACAGCAACATTTTTAATACCTAGGTCAGCATAATCGCGGGCAAAATACCAGGGTTTCCAAAACCAGTCCATATCCTTTCCAATGACTTTATTAAAGGAAAAGAAATAATCAAAAGGACAGGGATGTTTACCATACCAATTATTCATAAAATTATGAAGAGCCTCAAGAAACTTTTCATTTCCAAGAGCATCACGAAGAAACAGGTAAGATAGACCGGGACGTGTATACGAGGAAAGCCGATATGAAGTAAATGACAATTCATCAGATGTAACAAAAAGAGGAATATCTTTTTCCGTTCCTGCCAGTTTATTAAAAGTATTTACCTCCCTGTCTACTCTTTTTCCGTTGTTAAGCAGTTTATGTTCAAGGTCGACAGGCAGAAAAACTGCCCA
>DATICR010000439.1:0-2051 GCA_035456745.1 Ignavibacteriaceae bacterium | reverse complement strand
TAAAAGGTACTGTCTTGATATTACACATCCTGAAGCTGCGAAGTGGATGTATGATCTGTTTTATACTATTGCGAGACGCTGGGGGTTTGAAATGATTAAGATCGATTTTATGGCATGGTCAATTCTGGCAGCCGAATGCTTTTATGATCCGGAAGTATCAACTGCTCAGGTTTACCGTAAAGGATTAGAAATTATGCGGAGCGCAGTAGGAGATAACTGCCATATACTTGAATGCGGCCCAGGAGCAGTAACGGCAGGATTGATCGACAGTATGCGTATAGAAGCTGACGTAAATTACGGATTTTCAGAAGCGGCCTGGAAAACATATTTTCTTGATCCCGCATGCAGTGCATCTGCAGCAGCGAAGCGTTATTATTTTCACAAAAGAACATGGATCAACGATGCAGATCATATCTGCTTAAATCTGCTTGATAATCAGCAGTCGGAAGCAGCAGCTACTATCGTAGCTATGAGTGGCGGCAATATGATCTCCGGCGACCGCCTTACACAGCTTGACCCGTACAAGCTTGATGTGCTTAAAAAAATCACTCCATCATTTGGTGAGGCGGCATTTCCTGTTGATCTATTTGATGATGAAATGCAGTCGGTCTTTGCATTAAAAGTGAAAAAACGATTCGGGGAATGGACCGTTGTAGCTTTTTTCAATTCAAGCTTAACTGAGACATTTGAGAAGAAATTTTCAATGGCACGGTTCAGGCTTGAAACGAATAGAACTTACCTGGCATTTGATTTTTGGAAACAGCAGTTTATTGGAGAAGTATTTGACGAATTAAAGGTCACGATTCAGCCAGGGAGTATTACTTTGCTCACCTTGCATGAAAAATTGCAGGTGCCTCAGTTTATATCCACTGATCGTCATGTAATGCAGGGCGCGGTTGAAATTGAAAATGTATATTGGGATGAAGCAGAAAAAATATTGAGAGGTGTTTCAACCGGACCTCTGCATACATCGCATAACGTGTCCGTCTATATTCCTGAAGCACATGAATGGACATGGGGCGGGTATGTGCTGTTCCGTGATTATGATTCCTATAGTCTAAAATTGGTGGAAAATAATATTATCAGGGTGAATGTACAATTTGAAAAGAATACCAAAGTTCAATGGGAAATCAGGTACGATGAGTTTTTTAAATAAAGGGAAAATAGAAACTACAATTTTTTTTGTTGATAATTAAAAGTCTGATGCATATAGATAGGAAAAATTTGGTAACTTTTTAGACTATTTGGAAAATTCCGTCGCTTTTTAATTTATAATGGATTCCCAGCGAATTAAAACATCTCTTCAGTCTTCCTTGCCTCTTTCCTCGGTTATTTTTAAGTTTCCTGTGATAAATACTTAGATGCCTGGGGATATGTTTAAGTTTTAGTCACTATAGGGACCAACCGATACTTCAGAATAATCGAAATGTAAAGACAAAATTTATCCATTAATTATTTGAATGGTTTTGCTCAAATTATTAACGGGGAGGAAAAAATGAAAAGAATTCTCTCTTTCGTCCCGGTACTGTTTATTGTACTTCCGTTTTACGTTTCTGCCCAAAGCTTCAGGATTTCCAATTTACCGGCATGGAGTTATACATATGATAAGTTCAGCAATGAAATATATTATACTGATAGTCAGGGCACGTTATGGATCAAAAATCTGAATGATTCAACCGAGAGATTGGGTCCTTTCCCGAGTATTCCTTCATTTGCTCATAATGAAAATCAATGTGTATATCTTGCCGGGGATTCTTTAATTATACATAATTTTGATAATAATACTGATTACTTTGTATATAGCTCACCGAACCCATATTACAATTATAATTATATTTTTTCCCCAAATGATGAATATTTACTATTTTATTTACATTATTTTTCTTTCGCCGACAGTTCAGTCCACGAAATGAATTTCAGTCCTGATTATGAATTTGAATATGATTGGATTGATGAAACGGAAGTGATTTATGTAGATAATGAAAATTATATGTTCTCTTATAATTTTGTAACAAATATTGCGGATACTTTATTCGTTTCTCCGCTTTATG
>DATICR010000438.1:0-15344 GCA_035456745.1 Ignavibacteriaceae bacterium | reverse complement strand
AAGCGCCTCCAGATTTAATTACGGCAAGAATGGCTAAGGGTAAATTTATATTTCTATTTAAGTATACTCCGACAACAGTTTCTGACCTAATGCCTTTATTGATCAGATAACTGCTTAACCGGTCAGAATAATTTTCGAGGTCAGAATAAGTCATTGATCCAGAATCAGTTTTTACACCAATTTTATCAGGAGAATTATTAACCTGCATTCTGAACTTCCTGATGAAATCTATCTCATCGCTCTTTAATATGACCTGTGGAGATTTATTTTTGACAGAATGTGAGGTAATAGGAATATCATTTATCCGGGAATCAGGATTTTTTGTAATAGTCTCCAAAATAGAAATATATCCCTCAGCCCACTCTGCGATAACATCTCCATCAAATACGTCCGGGTTAAAATCACATTCTACATTTATGTTCTTATCATCTTCAACCAGGTTGAAGCCAAGATCATACTGGAAATAATGCCGGGGTCCCGTTACGAATTTGTGTCGTAAACCATTGAAATTAACCTTATCCATAGGGGGATCAATATTAAATAAAATCGATACCAACGGGATTCTACCAGGATCTGGTTTAATGTTGAGTTTAGATATTAAACGTCCATATGAAAAATTCCAATTCTCCTGTGCATCAAGTAAAGTATCCCATGTCTTTTTAATAATAACGGAAAAAGGTTCCCCGGATTCCAGTTTAACTCTCAACGGAAGAGTATTAGCACATTGACCTATAAGTCTATCCATACCATTTGGACTTTGTGCCGCAAAAGGAACTCCGATAACCAGGTCATTATTTTCACTTAAACGGTACAACCAGACATAAAAAGCAGCGAAAAGAATTGCAAATGTTGAACTTTTTTGTTCAATACCAGTATTTTTAATTTTATTGTAAAGTTCTTCAGATATTATTATAGTTTTTCTGTCACCGTTATAAGTACGGAGCGGAGGACGGACTTTAGACACTGGTAAATCAATTGGATCAGGAATTGAGGTAAACTGAGAAAGCCAGAATTTTTCGCAAGCTTTTTCTTCAACCGAGCCAGAATTGGATTTCTCCCACAGGGCATATTCCCTCATTGAAACAGCGGGTTCAAGCAAAGGTTCAGTGTTGCTGATATAAGCGCTATAAAATGCGGAAAGGTCTTCAAACAAAACATAATGAGACCATCCGTCGCATATAATCATCTGAGCTGTTAATAGGAGAAGATGTTTTTCAGATGACAATTTTATAATCCGGAATTCAACCAAAGAACCCTGATTCAGATCAAGAAAACGCTGTGCTTCTTTATGAAAAATTTCATTTACTCTTATTTCCTGTTGCTCCCCGGAGTACGAACTTAGATCAATCATCGGAATGTCCTCCGGAACTTCAGTATGCAGAATAGCTTCCGAACCATCATCAGATATTGTACATCTCAATCCATCATGTTTTTCTATAACAGCGCGGATAGATTTTTTAAGGACTTCAATATTTAATGAGCCATACAAATATAGTCCGGTACAAGCATGATGGGGTCCGGCAGCTTCCGGTCGCATTTGAGCACCAATCCACATTTCTTTCTGTGCTTCCGACAGAGGGAATCTATTTAATGTTACCGGAACTTCTTTTTGATTATTTATTGATTTTACATTTTCAGGGCCAAGAGGAGCAGGGAAGAATCCATTTTCCTGTAACTCAATAACACTTTCTTTAAATGCATCAATTATATGCCTTATATCATTTTCACTATGAGCTTCAGATAAAAACATCGGGAAACCCTCAAGAATGTGTATTCCCTTATATCTGAGGGCATAAAATAATAAGCTGAAATAGCTAAAATCTTTCGGATAACTATAATAAATGACTGAACTGAAATTCATCAATTTGACGGGGACATTCCTTTTCATTAAAAAGTCATTCAGTTCCTCAGTCAACCGCTTTGCCTTTTGATTTAACTCTTTCTGCAAAGAGCCATTTTTAGATTTAAGATATTTCAATACTGCATAGCAGGCTGTAAGCGAGAGAGGATGTCTTGCAAATGTACCGGCAAAAAAAGTAACGCCTGCTTCCGGAATGGAATCATCACCATACTGCCAGTAACCGCCATCGAAAGAATCCATATATAATTTTTTTCCGGCTATTACTCCTATTGGAAATCCGCCTCCGATTACTTTTCCGAAAGTTCCGATATCGGCTTTAATTCCAAACCATTCCTGAGCTCCTCCCTGTGCGGTTCTGAAGCCGGTTATTACTTCATCAAAAATTAATGGGATCCCTGCATCTTCAGTAATTTTACGGAGTTTCAGTAGAAAATCTTTAGGCTGAAAATCCGGTCTCCTTGCCTGAACCGGTTCAACCATTATACCGCCAATCTCCGGCAACAGCTTTTCAATAATCTGCAGTGATTCTTCGGTGCCATATTCCAAAGCGATCGTATTCTGAACATTTTCTCTCGGTATTCCGGGAGCAATGGGCATTGTTCTTATCTGGTCGCCATTGACGATTGTTTTTATTAATACTTCATCAATAATACCGTGATAGTCACCTGCAAAGAATATAATCTTGTCTTTACCGGTAACTGTCCTTGCTGCCCTGATAGCGCCAAGGACTGCTTCGGAACCTGTAACACAAAATGCAGCTCTATCCATACCTGTGAACTCACAGATAAGTCTTGCAACCTCTCCGGCTATTGGTGACTGAGGGCCAATTTCAAATCCCAGCTTTAACTGTTTTTCAATTTCATTTCTTACAAATTCCGGATTATGGCCGAACATATATTGGCCGAAACCCATGATTACATCGATATATTCATTTCCATCTAAATCCCAAAGCTTTGAACCGCTGGATTTATTAGTAATAACCTGATAAGTCATTTCTTTCCATAGGGGAAGAAAACCGGAAACCGTTCTCGGGTCTGAGTAATGAGCCCTATGTTCCTGCGTCATTTTTTTTGAGGCAGGTGTTTTAGCTGTATATTCTTTTATAAGCTTATTAAGATAATTCTGTTGAATTACAGTAAGCGAACCATCCCTGTTTGTTTTAACCGGATTGTAGGGTCCGAATCTTTCAAAAACTTTTTTCTCCCGGGTGGCCTCTTTAACTTTTTCATTTTTGTCAACTGATGTCACAGCAGACTTGTTCAATATTTTAGGCGATTCCTGACGGAGTACAGGGATATCTCCGGGTTTACTTCCTCCAAGAATTTCAAGCTGTCTTCTCATTATTTCGAGCTGCTGCTGAATCAAATTTTCTATATTACTATTTCCTGCAGCGGGTTGTATATCATCATTGTTCTGCCGGGATGGCTGAGCTTCTTCATATTCTTCCATGATTTCTTCACCTTCCTCTTCGATAACAACTTCCTGTTTAGGCGGTTCGAATTTTCCCACAGGTAATTTACCATCAATGAATTCAGCTATTGCAGATATTGTGGGTGAAGTTTCTATCAACTGTCTTAATGTTATTTTTACTTCAAACTTTTTCTGGAAAGCCAGACTCACCTGTGTCATAAATAAACTATCAAAACCGAGCTCAAAAAAACTTTTTGTACTATCAAGGTCAACTTTTTTTATACCTGACAATTCTTCAAGAACTTCTTTAAGGATATCTGCAATGTATTCCTTCCTTGTCAATGAACTTTCCTGAATCACCGTTTTCACTTTAGGTTTTTTAACCATCTTTTTTAATTTGACCGTGATATCTTTTTCAACTTCCGGGGATTTATTAGTGTCCTTTTGAGTGGGTTCAATCCAATAACTTTTTCTGTCAAATTGATAAGTTGGAAGATGAAGTTTTCTTCTCTTTTTATCTTTATAAAGAGCACTCCAATCGATGTCTATACCTGATATCCATAATTTTCCTATCGCATTCAAAAGATTTGATTTATCATCCGTCTTCTCATTCGGCTGAGTTAATGTTGTAATGGCGATCTGTTTGACACCATTAAACTGATGCTGACTGGCCATTGTTGATAATGCGCGGCCCGGTCCAAGTTCCAGGAAAACCAGATTTTTCTTTTTACGGAGCTCAAGAATGCCTTCTGAAAACCTTACAGTAGTTCTAATTTGTCTTGTCCAGAAATCCGGGTCAATTGATTGTTCATCTGTAATCCATGTACCCGTCATACTTGATATGAATGGCATTGAAGGTTTATTCAGTATTATTTTTCTGAATTCTCTTCCAAAAGATTCCAGTGCGGGCTCCATCATCCTGGAATGATATGCATGTGAAGTATAGAGGAGTCTGTTCTCTACATTCATCCCGGAAAGTTTTTCTGATAATTGGGAAATCAATTCAGATGGACCGGATAACACAACAAGGTTAGGTGAATTTACTGCGGCAAGGGAAATATCTTCATTAAGGAACTCTTTAACGGCAGCCTCATTCAACCTTACTGAAAGCATGCTGCCCGGTTTTTGAAACTGCATTAGCCTGGCACGCACTGAAATAATTTTCAAAGCATCCTGTAAACTAAATATTCCGGCAAGGCACGCGGAAGCATAGTCGCCTATACTGTGTCCTATCATTGAGAAAGGCTTTATGCCATAACTCAAAAAAAGTTGAGCAAGTGCATATTCGATTGTGAAGAGAGCTGGTTGTGTATAAACTGTCTGTTCAAGCTTTTTTGCCGCATCTTGAGTATTATCCTGCGGGTAGAGTAAATCACGGATATCCAATTCCAGGTAAGGTTTAATGTACTCCGCGCATTGGTCAACAATTTCCCTGAAAACTTTTTCTCTTAAATATAATCCTTTTCCCATATTTACATACTGAGAACCCTGTCCCGGAAACATAAAAACAAGATGCGGTTTATCGATTAAATTTATCTTTGATTTATTTCCACCGGATTTTATGATGTTTAATATTTCCTCTGCAGCACTTGAGCAGCTATCTGCAACAATAAACTGACGCCATTCAAATTCTTTTCTTCCGGTTTGCAAAGTATATGCGACATCATTTAAGGCTTCATCAGGATTATTTTTCAAATAATCCTGTAAGATCGACATATTATTATTTAATGAATTTTCTGTTTTTGCTGAAGTTATCAATAAATATTTGTCTCTATCTTCTTCGCAAGAGAAAGATATGAAAGGGAATTCTTCAATGATCGCGTGAGCGTTAGTTCCTCCGACACCGAAAGCACTTACAGCAGCTCGTAAAGGTCTATCATTTTTACTCAGATCAGTTAGTTTATCTACAACATAAAAAGGTGAATTTGCAAAATCAATTGCAGGATTTGGATTTTTATAATGCAGAGTTGGTGGAATCAGTCTGTGGTATAAAGACAATACAGTTTTTATTAGTCCTGTAACCCCGGCTGCAGCATCAGTATGTCCGACATTGCTTTTAACTGAACCTATACCACAAAATTGATTTTCTTTTGTTGATGCGCGGAAAGCTTTTTCAAGACTTGCTACTTCAATTGGATCGCCGACAGGGGTACCTGTACCATGAGTTTCAACATATTTGATAGTGGACGGGTCAATACCTGCCGATTTTTGTGCTTTTAATATTACTTCGGATTGTCCTTCAACGCTTGGGGTCATATATCCGGCTTTATCAGATCCGTCATTGTTAACAGCCACTGATTTGATGACGGCATAAACTGAATCACCATCTTTTATTGCATCCTTAAGTCGTTTCAAAACTACTATCCCTGCTCCATGGCTGAAAACAGTACCCGTTGCATCTGCATCAAATGGTTTACAATGACCATCTGCTGAGCCAATACTTCCATCGACAAAAAAATAACCTCTTTTTTGCGGGAAGGTAATCGACACACCTCCCGCAAGAGCCATATCGCATTGACCCGTAACCAGACTCCTGTATGCCTGTTCTATAGCAACCAACGATGTTGAACACGCCGTCTGAAGATTTATTGCAGGACCTTTTAATCCCAATTTATATGCAATTTTTGTTGTCAGAAAAGCATTATCATTACCGGTTAATGTAGTATAATCAGCAATTTGATATGAATTTACCATCTCTTCAGCAGACTCACGATCCTTGAGTACATTATAAATCAGATATGTATTAAGACTGGAACCGGCAAAAATCCCAATCGAACCATGGTATTTATCAGGGGAATATCCGGCATCTTCCAGAGCCGACCAGGCACACTCAAGGAATAACCGATGCTGGGGATCCATAACTGCAGCTTCCCGTGGATTGAAGCCAAAGAACTCAGCGTCAAATTTATCCGTATCTTTCAAATAGCCCCTTGCTTTTATAAATTTTACTTCAGAATTCAGATTTCCCTTTGGGAGAATTTCCAGTTCCTCATTAGTAAAAAATGAAATCGATTCAACCCCATTCACAAGGTTTTTCCAAAACTCATGAATATTATCGGCACCGGGATATTTACCTGCCATACCGATTATTGCTATATCTGTTTCAGCAGTAATCTTTTTCTCATGGATTTTAC
Source organism: Ignavibacteriaceae bacterium (assembly GCA_035456745.1). Classification (GTDB taxonomy): domain Bacteria; phylum Bacteroidota; class Ignavibacteria; order Ignavibacteriales; family Ignavibacteriaceae; genus DATFVA01. The sequence continues at coordinate 8,939 of DATICR010000438.1, read as the reverse complement.
TTTGGGAGGTTTCAGAATAATCCTGTTTCCCATTTATAGATTTTGCCAATGATGAGATAGTAGGGTAACGGAATAAATCAACTATTGAAATATTTTCATTGAATATCTTATTAATTCTCAATTGTAATCTCCCCATCAAAAGAGAATTGCCTCCCGCATCGAAAAAGTTATCATTTAAGCCAATATTTTCGTATCCAAGAAGTTCAATCCATACCTGTCTGATTACATTTTCAGTCTCATTAAGATCTCTCAGTCCGGAACCGGCTTTATTTTTTATTCCCTGTTCGGGAACGGGCAATGATTTAAGATCTGCTTTCCCGTTCGGTGTCAAAGGAATTTTTTCCAATTCCACAAACGCATTCGGAAGCATGTACTCAGGAAGAAATTGCGCGAGGTGTTTTTTAAGATCTTCAATTGAAACGAGCTCACCCGGTACAAAGTATGCAATTATACTTACCACATCCTCTGAATATTTATGTACATTGACTACACAGTCTTTAATTCCTTTGTAATTTCTAATTGAATTTTCGATTTCCCCCGGTTCAATTCTGAATCCACGTATTTTCACCTGATGATCTATCCTTCCGAGAAATTCTATATCATTATTATGAAGAAGTCTTCCGAGATCACCTGTTTTATAGAGTTTTTCATTTTTATTGCCGGAGAAAGGACTTTTAACAAAGCGCATTTGATTTAATTCAGGACGATTTAAATATCCTTTGGATAAACCCGCACCACCGACATAAATTTCACCTGATTCTCCTGGTTTAACTTCATTTAATTGTTCGTCCAGAATATAAACTTTAAGATCGGGTATAGGGATGCCGATTACGCTTCGCGAATTAATATCTTCAGAAGTCAAAGGTCTGTAAGTTACATGTACAGTTGTCTCAGTAATACCATACATGTTAATCAACTCAGGATTTTTATCACCGTGTCTTGTGAACCATGATTTCAATGCAGCGGGGTTCAGTGCTTCCCCACCAAAAATTACATAGCGTAATGACAATTGATTTGTCTTTTCCTTGACATCCTCTGCCTGCATCAGCTGATAAAATGCTGAAGGAGTCTGGTTTAAAACTGTTACTTTTTCTCTTATTAAAAGATCGTAAAATAACTCCGGAGAACGGCTCAATAAATATGGTACTACAACTACTCTTCCACCATGGAGTAATGCTCCCCAAATTTCCCACACAGAAAAATCAAATGCATAGGAATGGAAAAAAGTCCAGATATCGTTTTCATTAAAATTAAACCATTGTCGTGTTGATTCGAAAAGACGGACGACATTATGATGAGTTACCATCACGCCGTTCGGTTTCCCGGTTGAGCCGGAAGTATAAATTACATAGGCAAGGTCATTCCCATTCAATTTAATATCAGGGTTTGTTGAGTTCTCACTGGTATAATCAAATTTGTCCAGATAAATTATCTTTGCCTCGGTTTCGGGTATAAGATGGGCCAAACTATTTTGTGTAAGAATTAAGGAGGCTTTTGTATCCTCAAGCATAAACTTAAGACGTTCCTGCGGATAGCTGAGATCAATGGGTAAATATGCTCCCCCGGCTTTAAGAATTGCAAGCAAACCTACGATAAGATCCGCAGACCGCTCAGTACAAACACCAACAAGCATATTTGGTTTAACACCGGAGTAAATTAAATGATGTGCTAATTGATTGGCTTTAATATTCAGTTCATTATAACTGAGAATCTGTCCATAAGACAAGTCATCTTTGACAGTTACAACAGCAGTTGATGAAGGAAATCCGGCTGCTTTAATTTCAAACAGTTCAGGAATTGTCAAAATATCCTTGCCGGTGGATTCATGCTTATCTACATCAAAATATATTTGATTATGCATACATTCGCACTTTTGAAACTAAATACCTGCTGTTTTTTACGTGAATATCATGGAAAGTTGAAAATAAATTTCAACCGATTACAATTAAGATAAGGAAAAATCTGAAAAATTATTCCATTATCTTATTTTACAATAAAAGCATTAGTCTGGCTATTTTATATTTACAATTAAACTGATTTATATTGTCGTACTGAAATATTTTAAATGAAATTTATTAAAAAGTTTTGTAATTAAACCATTTTAGTCAAAAGTCATACCTTCTTTTCCAATATGAAATGATGGAATACTCTTAAAAATTTATCTCAGTATGGGAGTAATTTACACCATGTGTAATATTTTAATACACACTCTCCCTTAATAATAAATAAAGAATTTTTACTAAAACAAATTCTGATAAAAATTTTGAACAATTAGTTTAAGATTAGATTCAGAAATCTTATCGACAACAAGCTAATTCAGTCTGGTTCCAGTAAAATTTCTTTGTCAGGAAAGAATTCATATTAACGACTATTGTGGAAGTATAATTTTCCTCAGGGCTAAAATTATACACGTGCCATTTATCTATATTATCCTGAAAATCAGAAATCTCACTTATTATTATTTCTTTATTAATATTTAGTTCAAATGAAATATTTTCCAAAGGAAAAGAAAAACCTTTACCAATAGCCTTAATAAAGGCCTCCTTACCGGTCCATACTTTATAGAACAACTTCGTTTTTTCTAATCCTTCCAGGTCTTTAAAAAAACCTTGCTCATTTTTACTGAAACACAGTTTTATAATATCATCAAGATCCGCTAAATCAATTATGCGTTCTAAATCAACACCAATCTGTTTTTGTTTAACAAGTGCGATAATTCCAAGACTTTCTGAATGTGAGATATTAAAATTCAAACCGGGAAAATTAATATCTTCCGGAAGAACCGGTTTACCAAACCGGTTATATGAATACTTAATTTGATCGCTGTTTACCCCAAGATACTTCGAAATGATATCTTTAACAATAACCTTCGAAATTACCCTTCCATCCCTTACGCCCTGTAATCTTATTTTATCAATTCCTTTTTTTTCTTCATCAGTAAGTAAACCATAAAAATATTCCACATCCGTATCCACTATATTAAGCGGATAATTCCAGACGTGGACTTCATTCTGATTAATGGTATATTTATCATTCATACTAATGATTTAAACGATTTTAAAACTGGTTAACAAAACCCCCAATTATTGACATTTCCAAATTAATTATAATTTGCCTCCTCTTTTACATTCGAATGCGCTTTACCATTGGACTTCCCATTCGTTTTATCGCTGCCATAACCATATCCATAACCATATCCATAACCATATTTATATCTGTAAGAAGATTCTTTAATTTCAGCAGCATTAACAACTATGCCCTGGATTTTTATGTTTGCCTGAGTTAGTTCATCAATTCCCCACTGGACTCCTTCTTTGAAAGAATGGTTTGGTCTGACAACAAGGATAGAAGTACTAATTGTTTTCCCGAGAATTAAGGTATCCACAACTCTGGTTACAGGCGGTGTATCAAAAATTATATAATCATAATATGGTGTATTTATCTTATCGAAAAATGTTGTCATTCTATCTGAATTCAATAACTCACTTGAATCTTCACGTGTACCACCGGCAGTCAAAATATCAACCTTACCAATCACATTTGTATGGATAAATGGTTTTAAATCATTTCCAATCAAATAGTCTATTAAGCCTGGAGCCTTTAATGAAATTCCGAAACGATTCGAAATTGTACCTTTTTTCAAATCGCAATCAACTATCAATATGTGCTTCTTTTCCTGTGCAAGTGATAGAGCAAGATTTGCAACAATTGTTGTTTTTCCTGTATTTTCCTCGCAGCTGGTTACCATAAATGCTTTTTCTTTATTACCAAGCTGGAAAAGCAGTTTGGTTTTCAGAAGTCTGAAAGTCTCCTTAAACCCATCCTGGGTATCCATGAGCGTCACGAACTGATCCTGTTTATTTTTCTGATCATTTATTCTATCTTTTATTGTTTTCGGATAATCGGGGATTATTGCCAATACAGGATATTCAAAATCACTTTCAATTTCATCAAGATTCACCAGCTTATTACTTTTGACTTCAGCTATGAATATTCCGATTAGTCCTATAAACATCCCTCCCAAAAATCCTGCAGCAAGATTGAATGATTTTTTAGGTGCAATAGGATCAACCGACACATTGGCAGGATCAACAACTATAATATCCTGCAGTTTTGACAGTTCAGCCATTCTCATTTCTTCGCGCTTGTCGAGAAGCATTGTAAAAATCTTTTCATACACATTTTTCTGACGCATTAAGGCGGCAAGTCTGCTTTCCTGTCCCGGCAGTCTCTCCATTTTAACTTCATACTTAGACATCATATTTGTAATTTGCAATAACTTTTTTTCCAGAGAATTAACCATTATCTGATACGCAGTCAGCGTATTCTGATTATAAGAACTTAATTTCTTTTTAACCATTTGTATCTGTTCATCAACTGCCTGAACATCCGGGTGATTTTCCGTCCTTTTCTGTAAAAGATCCAATCTTTGCAATTCGAGATCAGATAATTGTTTCATTAACGCAGCAAAAGGGGATCCATTAATATCACCACTTTGAGGTGTTAAAAGGCTTTGATCGAAATAACCGCTTGACTGCAACTGATTTTTCATATCACCCATTTTGTTTTTATAATCTGTCAACTGAAGTTCTGTACTCATCTTTTCAGCTTCAAGATTACTCAGGAAAGTCACAAGCTCCTGCGAACTGGCATCAATAGTCATAATTTGTCCGCTAGCCTTAAAATCACTCAGATTGCTTTCAGCTTCCTTTAATTTTTCCTGCATTTCGTCCAATTGTTTATCGACAAAATCAAAAGAATATTTTATTGTCTGCTTTTGCTGTTCAATCCTGGAATCCCTGAATTTTTCTGTAACTGTATTCGCGATCAATGCGGCTGCATAAGCCGAATTATTTTTTACGGAGATAGTAAAAACATTGGTTTTAATTTTTTGGTCAATAGTAACCATGTTTTGAAGATTCTCCATGGTTTTGTAATAGTTATTTATACTAAAATATACCTTGCTTCCAGGTGCTGCATTTGGCCAGTATACTACTAAATTAACTTCATCAAGATTGAATATTCCCGCACCTGCATCATTGGTAGATTTTATAAGATCATCAGTTTCTGCATTATAAATGCTGTAAGCATTATTTTTGCCAATCTCGATGTAATAATGTAGTGTGGTATTGAGATCATTTAATTTCACTTCAACAAATTGAGGCAAAGAGATATTTCCGGGAGGATTATTAAAATAATCGGGATTATAATAATCGACCAATGGTTTATTTATGACTAATTTTTTGCCGGAAGGTAATTCAATTCTGTCCACATTTAAATAAAGATTTAAATTATCGATAACCTTACTTAGAACACTCCATGTTTTCACAAGTTGCATTTCTGTTTCAATCTCATCGGGACTCTGTATATTCACTATACTCATTAAATCGGATGGTGACTGTGAATCAGGTGTTTTATCTTTTTTAAGTACAACTGTAGATTCATAAACCGGTTTTGCTATAAAAGAATATACTGCTGCAAGTATAAGGGTTAGCACAACAGAAAAGATGAGTATTGATTTTCTTTTATTAATAATCTGTAAAATTTCACCCAGACTTTTTTCCGGGCGTTTCTCTTTCACTTTATCATTTTTTCTGAAATTAGAAGTAATGCTTTTCATACTAACTACAACCTTTTCTTTCTGGATTCCTGCTTATAAGTTTTTAACTATTTAAAGAAAAATATTGCCACGGTAACAAGTACGGAAATTACAGATAGAATAATTGTGACACTTCTGGCATTGGCCCACCATGTTTTAGGCACAAAAATTCGATCTCCGGATTGTAACCCGAGATCTCCCATCGTAGTTCCGCTTTCTATCAAACGCTGAGCATCGAGATTTATTTCCTTATCTCCTCTTATTATATATACATCATCAAGATTTGCATCAGAAGTTATACCGCCCGCAAGGGCAAAGATACCCGTAAGTTTCTCTACGTCTGTCACATAATAATAACCGGGTTCTTTCACTTCACCCAGAATATTTATTTTGAATAAGGGTTGTACCGTTAGTTCGGGATTTCTATAAAGTGAATCGAACCTGGAAATGATATCAGCTTTAATTTCATTATAAGGCTTATTATCGGTAGCTATTAATCCCACGTATGGCAGTTGTATATTGCCATCCTGCTGGATAAAATAATCACCGGAGATCTTATCGGAAATATTAAAAAAAGAAATTCTTACTCCATCGCCCGGATTTAAATACTGAGCCTTCAGCCGGGGAGAAATAAATAACATTATAAAGATACAAAAAGTAAAAATCTCAATTCTTTTCATTCGCTTATTTAAACTCCTTAAATCGGTCCAAATGATAAATTAGACAAAAAAATTACTTTAGTTTGTGATAATTGATATTATGGTGATACACTTTTTTCAGGCATTGTTAATATTATATTTTCAATATATATGCCACCGGAAAGTTAAAATTCTACAGTGATCACACAGATTCCATCTCTTTAAAATATTAAAATGAGAATAATTAAATCAATTTCTTAAAATGAAGCATATCTGTTTAACAAAAAATTTATACTTTTGGAGGTGACCGGAAGGGATTAATCAGAGCCTCCTCAACCACAAAAACATTTGTCACGTAATTTAATCACGTTTTACTAAAAAAATACCATTTAACAATTATTTAATTCTTTAAATGACAATTATTTTTAATTTTACTCACACGGTTTAATTTAATATGTAATTTCATTTAATGAGGTATTTTTAATGCAAATTCCATTTCTTGATTTGAAAATCCAGTATCAATCTATTAAAAAAGATATAGACTTAGCAATTCAGAATGTTATTGACAACACAGCCTTTATTCTTGGAAAAGCTGTTTCAGATTTCGAAAACAGTTTTGCTACTGAGCATCAGGTTAAATATTGCCTGGGCACAAGTTCGGGAACAGATGGAAATCATATGGTTCTTTGGTCGCTTGGAATTCAGGCAGGCGATGAAGTCATTATCCCTGCTAATACATTCATTGCAACTGCATGGGGAGCGACTTTATGCGGCGCGAAACCGGTATTTGTTGATTGTCATCCACAAAGCTACAATATGGACCCCGCTAAAATCGAAGCAGCTATTACTAAAAAAACAAAAGCTATTGTTGCCGTCCATCTTTATGGTCAACCGGCGGATATTGATGCAATCAAAGAAATCGCCAAAAAACATAATCTTTTCGTGGTGGAAGATGCAGCCCAGGCCCATTTTGCTGAATATAATGGAAAGAGAGTCGGTGGATTGGCTGAAGCAGCCTCATTTAGTTTTTACCCCGGGAAGAATCTTGGAGCTTTCGGAGAAGGAGGGGCGGTAACTACAAATGATGAAAAATTATTCAATTATATGAAAAAATTACGGGAACATGGTCAGTCACAAAAGTATTATCATGCTACTATGGGTCATAATTATAGAATGGAAGGGATACAGGGAGCTGTTCTGAGCGTTAAACTAAATCACCTGGGAAATTGGACTAACGGGAGAAGACGGGTAGCTGAAAAATATAATGAATTATTAATGGACTGTGATGCTGTAGTTCTTCCAAAAGAAATGCCGAATGTAAAACACGTATACCATCTTTTCGTTATTAAAGTGAAATCACGTAACAAAAATGACAGGACTGAAACAAGGAATGAATTGCAGAAATACCTCGGCGAACAGGGTATATCAACAGGACTTCATTATCCTGTCCCATTGCATTTGCAGGAATGTTTTGGCCATCTCGGATATAAGTATGGAAATTTTCCTGTTACAGAGGAGCTTGCAGAATCAGGACTTTCTTTACCTATGTTCCCTGAGCTGAATGATGAACAGATAAATTATATCGCAGGTAAGGTAAAAGAATTCTTTCGGAAATAATTTTTATTCTGATTCATCCTTCTGGAGAGATCACAAACACTTTCACTGATTATGATATTTTTGATTATGCGATTTTGAATTTTTATAATCATTAACATTCGTGTCTCATTATGTTAAATTTTTACAAGAATTTCTCATTATGAAAAACGGAAACAGCTTTAAATATATAAATCACTTTGAATTCAGTGGCATACTTTTAGGGTATAGATTTACAAACTTTGAGGGTAAAATAAATTGAAAATGTATGGTTTACGAAAGTTACCACGGTATAAAATTGTATATGCATCAATAGACGTTCTGACTATTTTTCTTTGCTTTTTATTTTCGGTATATGTTCATAGAACAAATCAAGAACAGAGTATTTTTGAATTCTTTTCTCTAAATCCTTCTTTAATATATATTTTGTCCGGTCTTTCGCTGCTGTTTTTAGTTATCTTTCAGTATAATGGACTTTACAGAATAAATGTTGTACTGAATCGTTCTGCAAATTTCGCAAACATCATTAAATCTCAATATTACGGGGCACTTAACATTGTTCTGGTTTCTCTGTTAATGAAATCTTACAATATTATTGATCCCAGACTTATAATCTTCACATATATTGTGGTTTCAATACCAACTCTTTATTTAATAAGGGTGGAATTGCTTAGAGAACTTTTTCTTCGTTTGAAGAATAACTCATTCAGAAGAAATGTTGTTATTGTAGGAGATGGAAATTCGGGAAAACTGCTTGCGTCAAAACTGATTTTTGAGAACCCGATTGGAATCGATATTGCCGGGTTTGTTGATGATGATAAAGAAATTGGTGATGAAGTTGTAAGTGGTAAATGTGTCATTGGTAATTTAAATCAACTTCATATGGTTATCCATGATTATAATATTGATGAGATAATCATTGCTATAGATGGAAAGGATTACGACCAGCTTCTTGAAGTTGTTGATTATTGTAAATCTCAGAATGTAATGGTCAGACTAACTTCAGAACTTTTTGATATTGTAACCCGAAAGGTTGAGACTGAAAAATATATCGATATTCCTGTAATAGATGTTGCTTCACAATATAACAACCGTTTAACATTAGGTAT
>DATICR010000437.1:0-3743 GCA_035456745.1 Ignavibacteriaceae bacterium | reverse complement strand
TAGAACGTGAAGACTCTAAGATACGAAGTGATGCCAGGGGATGGAATAGAATAGGCAATAGGCAACCCGACGGAGTCGAGGTCCCGCCAAAAACGGATAGCAGCAGGCAATGGAATGAAAACAGGAATCAGGAGGCATTAGAAGATTATATTACCTAAACATATTTATCTGAAATATTAGAATTATTATTGCCGCGAAGGCTCTAAGACACGAAGTGATGTCAGGGATGGAATAGAATAGGCAATAGGCAACCCGACGAAATCGAGGTACTGCCAAAAACGGATAGCACCAGGCAATGGCAGGAAAACAGGAATCAGGAGGCAATAAGAGTCTAGTGTAAGAAGAAAAAAAGATTAAAGTAAAAAGATAAAAGCAAGAATAGAATTCATTATTGCCACAGAGGTACATCAGAATTTCACTAATGAAATTCCAACATGTCAGCGTGTTTTGTAAACAGAAGATAGGTATTCTTTTCTTTTTCCGAATACACCGTATAAACCCCCGGTATGCAGAAACAGAACTTCAGCTCTTTTATTTTTCTGAATGAAATTTTCATGATATGCATAGAACGCTTTGCCGGTATAAGCAGGGTCTAAAAGAATTCCTGTTTCCTTAAAGAATTTATTTATGAGTTCGAGCTTATTTACGCTTATTTTTTTATATCCCTCTTCGGAATATCCATCCATTATCTCCAGTTGTCCGGGAACTATTTTGATTTTAAGTTTGTAATCGAGATTCACTCCTTCAGCGAGCTGTAATATCTTCTTCCTGATTATTTCTGCTGGATACAGTACATTAACTGCAAATACTTTTAAATTAAGGTGATATAAAGCTAATCCTGATAAAATTCCGGCTGCAGTTCCGCCGGTGCCCGCAGCAATTAAAATCCCCTCAATATTTTTCAAATCTATTTGTTTTTTAAGTTCTTCGATGAAAGAGATATAACCCCATATACCGAGAGTAGTAGAACCTCCTTCAGGAATTACAAAAACTTTTTTACCTTTTCCTGAAAGCACTTCACTTTCCTCCTGCATAATTTCATTCACAAAATCATAATTATGTTTATTCACAAAAAATATTTCTGAGCCGGAAAGCTTATCCAGAAAAAGGTTTCCATCTGATCCGGGTTTTTCTTTACCCCAGAGGTATAAACGGGTTTTCATTCCAAGTCCAGCTGCGGCTATTGCTGTTGCTCTCGCATGATTTGATTGATCGCCTCCGCAGGTAAAAATATATTTGGCTTTTTCTTTTTTAGCCTGGTAAAGCAAATACTCAAGCTTGCGCACTTTATTGCCTGAGAGTTCAATCCCCGACATATCATCTCTCTTAACCAGAAATTTTCTCTCTTCAAATTTTATTTCCTGAACGGGAGTGGGAGTAAAAGCCAATTTTATTTTTTGAGGCCGATTCATTCTCGTGCTCTCTGTAATCTTGAATAATACAGACGTGCACGTTTCAAATCATCAGGGGTATCAACGGCCAGACTTTCATATGCAGTAACCACGACTTTGATTTTAAAACTGTTCTCAAGCATACGAAGCTGTTCAAGTTTTTCGATCTGTTCAAGGTCCGTAGGTTCCAGAACAGAAAATTTTAAAAGTGACTCTCTTCTGTAAACGTACAATCCGATATGTTTATAGACATCGGCTTTCGTAATTCTCTCAAACATAGTTTTTGCATCGCGCACGTAAGGTATCGGCGAACGGGAGAAATAAAGAGCGAAATTATTGTAATCAAATACAACCTTAGTTACCGAAGGTGATTTTAATTCCTCAACTGTCTCAATTTTTTTTGCAAGGGTTGAGACATTAACCGACAGATCAAATAACAGAGGTTCAATCGCCTGGTCGATCATAATTCCCTGAATAAAGGGTTCATCCCCCTGGATATTTACTATTATTTCTGCTTCGGGCAGCTGCTTTGCAACATATGCAATTCTGTCGGATCCGGTTGCAATTCCTGCAGGTGTCACAAAAACTCTAGCTCCGAAGTTTTTGCAGACATCAGCAACTTTAGTATCATCGGTTGCTATAATTACATCGTGCAGAAGTCTGGATGTCTTTGAGCTTTCCCATGTATGTTGAATCATTGGTTTCCCCCCAATATCTGCGAGAGGTTTCCCCATTAACCGGGTTGAGGCGAAACGTGCAGGAATAATTCCGATTATCATTGGTCTTCTTTATAATTCAGGTGACACTTTCACCTTTTATTCAATTTTTATAATAATTATCTGATATAATATCCTTTACTTTTGCCATAAGTTCAAGTTCATCGTTTCTTGATTCGATATTTGTAGTCATAACCGGCTTACTGAAAAAAACATTTATTGTACCTTTATTAATTTTCAATGAGCCCTTCGGCAATAATTTATCTGAATCACGAATAGTTACCGGAATAATAGGATAATTTACCTGGCTTGCAAGATGAAAGGCACCTCTTTTAAATGGCTGAAGTTCACCGTTCTTGCTCCGTGTACCTTCCGGAAATAAAATCATCGATACCGATTTCATTTTCATTTTATACCTGGCATTATGAATACTTTTCAGGGCTTTTTCCGCATTACTTCTATCTATTACAATATGAGGTCCCAACAAAAGCTGCCAGCCGAAAATTGGTATCTTTGCAAGCTCTTTTTTAAAAACAAATCCCGCTTTTAAAGGGATAGTATACTGCAGTGCGATGATATCAAACTGACTTATATGATTAGAGACAAAGATGAAAGGTCCTTTCCCGCTGATATTTTCTAAACCATGCACTTTGACTTTTACTCCACTCAACAATAAAATTCCAGTACTGAATAATTTAGTACAATACTTGTAAGTGAGATAAGATTTATCAAGCAGGCCTGAAATTAAAGCCAGGATGGATACAATAATAGTATACAGAACAATAAAAAAGATCTTTACATAAAACAAATTAAGTCTCCTCAAGACTCAAATTTTCTTCCTGAATACCGGACAGCATAATATATTTGCGTATTGCACTTACCCTGTTTGTAATTGAAGGGTGACTATAAAAGAACCATTCGACAAAAGGATGTGGATTTTTATCACCAAGATTTTGTTCGGTCAGCTTATTCAAAGTTGAAATAAAGGCAGCCGGTTTATTTGTTACAGTTACGGCATATACATCTGCTTCGTATTCGAACCTACGGGATAAAATATTGGTTAGAGGAGTTTCAATCAAGCTGATTAGCATCGCCCACATGGATAGAATAGGCAAGGCAGCAATCTCCTGGATCCGCTTAAAACCAAACCATCCGATTGATATATCATACAAAAGTGATATAAGATAAAGAGTCCCGAAGCTGGCAATAGTCCCTATAAACAAATTTTTTATTATATGTTTCTTTTTATAATGACCGAGTTCGTGGGCAACAACAGTTTCAATCTCATCTTTACCATAGTTATCAAGCAGCGTATCTCCAAGAAGAATACGTTTAGATTTCCCCAGCCCGGTAAATGCTGCATTTGCTTTTTTTGTATTTTTACTCATATTGAACTTAAACACATTTTCAACCTTAACTCCAGCATCCTTCGCGAGTCTAGTTATTCTCATCTTAAGATCTTCATCTTCAAGCGGTGTTATTTTATAAAACAACGGAAGTATAATTACAGGAACGAGCCTTGCCAGTACAACCGACAGAATAAAAAGAATTATTGCAAAAGGAAGCCACCATAGCTGACCGAACCTATTTAATACGTAATAAAACAATAGCAGGACAGGAATTCCAATGACGATGG
>DATICR010000436.1:0-4329 GCA_035456745.1 Ignavibacteriaceae bacterium | reverse complement strand
AAGATTTGAAATATAATACCATCATTAAACCACTCACTATCCCACTTTTTACTGCAGCTGAATGTATCAGTGGTTTGGATACCTGTACCAGAATAAAAAGCTATCGAACTATCAGGTTGAATATTCAGCTTTGGTATTTGTCTGGTTGAATCACTTTCTGAAAGTTTCTGTTTTGCTTGCCTGACAAATTCCCTGGCCTGAGGATTATCAGTATTAAATTCCAGTGATAATTGAAATAATTTTAATGACGAATCAAAATTCGCTGTTTCAAATTCTTTTAGGGCTTTATTATAAATTAATTCAAAATAATGATCCTTTGCCGCAGAGATTTCTTCCTCAAACTTTGAACTTATATAAAGTGAGTGTGAAAAATCCTGCAGGCCTTGATCATAATTTTCCAATTCGCAGTCTATAACTCCCAGATAAAAATAAACTTCATCATTCAGGAAATACGCATCCGAACCTTTCGAGTTGTTTTCTTTCAGTTCCTTTTCAAGAATCGGCAGTGCCTTATCAAATTCTTTATTCCGTATTTGCTGCTTTACTGTTTCAAGGCCGCCGGTTGAACAATCAAAAAAAAGGAGTGAAAAAATGAATAATAAAATGAGACACTTATTCATCAAAAATTCATAAAAAATGATATTTTTTAATAATAGCATCACTTTTAGTGCCATAATGTCTAAATTTTTAAGGAGAATTAATCGAATTAGTATTTTCCCATCACAGGAAAGGGAAGTTTACGGAAATAATACTATGTCAGATCTAAATAAACAATTTAACCCAATCATTTATAATTGCCGATTGTACTTCTTCTCCTACCATACCAGTTTAAACATTTGAGTTCTTGAGACCTTGCATGAAGTACTCTTTTACTTGACTTCGCAGCAATACTTCAGCTTAAAAACTTAATCTCACGAATATCCTTAACTGACTCATTTGCAACCGGAATCCATACCAGGTTAAAGTACTTGACAAAAATATTTGTCTTTTGAGGTCTTATTTTTATTCTTTCAAACTCTTCTGTTGAAATATCATACTTCGCAGTTAATGAGTCGATTTCACCCTGAAGTGATTTTTCCAGCTCTTCAAATTGTGCTTTCAAATCCTCCAACTTCTCTTTGCTTAATGATACATCCTGTTTTTCTTTTAATATTTTTGAAGCAGATCTCATTGTACTGCCTGCCCGGGTAATTGTTGATGAACCGAATGATTTCCTTCCGAGCAATGCCCCAAGAATTGTGGCACCTGCAGAAATTGCTGTTTGTAAAGTCTGTTGTGATGACTGCGATCTCTCTCTATCTATAGTCGCTTCAGCGGTCTTAATCTTATTCTCAAGAGTTGATATTTTCGACTGATATTTGTCCTTAAGTTTCTGCACTTCCAGATCTTTTTTCTCTCTTGAAAGCTGGTTTAATCTTATTCTGAAGTCACGTTCACTTTCACCCGGTTTTGACAGTTCGTTTAATATCCGGCTGTTTAATATTTCAAGAGTATAATTATTGTATAGAAAGTCTTTCAAATTCTTTTCCCATTGACTGTAGTTTTTTGAATCTTTCGCTGCCTCAGGAATTTCCGAGTACTTTATTCCCTGTTCTGCATCCTTTTTAAGCCGGTTAAGATCAATATCCACTTCAAAAGATGATTCCCAATTAACCGGAATAGCCTCTTCTGAAACTGGTGTCAGGAACATAGATCCCATATCAACATCAATTTTTGATTTTCGGTCTGAAATTAAAATTTGTGATTTACCAATTACATATGGAAGGTAAAATGTTTCAGCAGGATTTAAGCCCTGCATGTTTCTTTGAAGATAATCGGGTGAAACAGTTTCAGGTAGAACGGGCATTTGCATATTTGCCGCCGTAACATTCATCACCGTTTTCGTCTGGTCTTTTATGGCAGGAGGGATAACTTCTTCCGCAGATGGCATTAATAACTTCAGTTGATTTTTGGTTAAAGGACCGCGAAGATAAGATAATGCCCACCTTGTCCGAAAAATCTGGATATTTTCCTGGTTAACATTATTCATCAGGAAGACGCGCTGATCAAGATTAGCTACAATTTCTGAAATTGTTTTCCTGTCAAAAATTTTTCCGCTTGCAGAGCTTGCACCTTCAAGTCCGTCAATCAGTCTTTCAATATCTTTTTCAGTCTGAAGTCTTCCTATAAACCAGGTGCCGGCGTTGGAGAGACTTTTATAATCAAGATCTACGGGATTTTGAGTTGCGAGCACCAGTCCAAGTCCGAAAGCTCTCGCCTGTTTAAGCAGCGTGAGGAAAATTCTTTTTGATGGTGGATTGGCAACCGGAGGAATATATCCAAAAATTTCATCTACATAAAGAATTGCACGCAGGCTTGTTGTTCCGCTTTGCCTGCGCATCCAGCCTAATAATTGATTAAGAAACAGTGTCGTAAAGAACATTCGTTCATTATCTGTCAGATGGGCAGTATACATTATTGAAACTTTTGGCTTACCTGTTTCAGTAAATAATAATTTATCAATAACCAGGGGTTCACCTGTTAACCAGGATTGGAAAGTAGGGGCAGAAAGAATATTATTTAACAGCATCGCAAGCTCAAATCTTTCCTTTGGAGGATAGAAATCGTCAATATCAAACACTCCCACTTTTTTCATCGGAGGGTTTTGAACGCTCTGAATTAAAGAGGCGAGATCAAGATTTTGTTTATTATTCCAGAAATATTGTAAGATATTGGAAATTAAAATATGCTCACGGCTTTTGATTGGATCAGCGTCAATACCAAGCAGGCCAAGAATACCGGATGTTGTTGTTGTAATCTTTTCATTTAACAAATCCTGATCTGCCAGCATACCTTCATCCGGAGCATCGAAACTATTAAGAATTGATACTTGTTTTGCCGCAGAGCTTCCCGGAGTATATATTTCAAATTCCGCAGAGCTTTTTAATTTTGCGATTCTGTTCTGATCCTGCCCCCAATCCTGCAAACCCTTCTTCCAAAGATCAGCCTGGGATTTTGCATAATCGGATTCGGTCATATTCTTTCTCTCAGCGTCCGACTTATTTATCCATGGAAGAAAATCATCCGGTTTTAATTCCGGGAAGGTCAAAAGCAAATTTGTAATATCTCCCTTGGGATCAATAACAAGTGCAGGAATATTGTCAATAACAGCTTCTTCAAGTAATGAAATACATAGTCCTGTCTTACCGCTTCCGGTCATTCCTACACATACAGCATGTGTCGTAAGATCCTTCGAAGGATAAAGCAGAAGATCCTCTGTTAATGATTTAGTTGCCGGATCATAATTCCTGCCGAGATAAAAAACACCGAGCTTTTCAAAATCAACCATTGTCATATCTCCCTGATTTAATTTTATCGGAATACTGTTAATATAGTTAATTTTTTAAAGTAAATATATTTTAAGGAATTAAGCTAAAGAAAGGTAAATTCGATTATATTTCTTATAGTAAAAGCCGTTGTGTGATGTACATCGTTTAATTCGCTATCAGCCATATTCATTAAAGTAATTTTATGAAATAAAGCTTTTTCTTATCTTTGAACTTGAGTTTATTTATTGCCCCGGTAGCTCAGCAGGATACCCGCCCGACTCGCATTGGATAAGTTTATGTTGGGCGAGGCAGGCCCGCCCGACTCGCATTGGATAAGTTTATGTTGGGCGAGGCAGGCCCGCCCGACTCGATTAGTGGATTAACGTCGGGCGAGGCGGGGAGCAGCAGTTTCCTAAACTGATTTTATGAAATACTGGATTTATATCTTAAAAAGTGTTAAATATGAAAAAACTTATATTGGTTTGACAAATAACATTCAAAGAAGATTAAGTGAACATAATAGTGGTAAATCAATTTATACAAATAAATTTAAGCCTTGGGAAATTCTCTACATCGAAGAAGTACAAAACTTAAAAGATGCAAGAATAAGGGAGAAATATTATAAGTCGGCAGCAGGGAGAAGAAAAATAAAAAAAATATTAGCTGGTATTTGCCCCGGTAGCTCAGCAGGATAGAGCAGCAGTTTCCTAAACTGTTGGTCGGAGGTTCGAATCCTCTCCGGGGTACAAAAAGAATTTTGTTAGGTTTTTTGTAAATCCGTTTTAAGGTGCTGTGATTTTCAAAATTCTTAAAGGTAAGATGAAAAAGCTGTTTAATAAAATATTTGAGAAGAATGATAATTATGATGATTTGCTGGACACCACTGAAAATAAATATCAGACGTGGTTTTTTCGGATTTTATTTTTTGTATTTATAGTAGCCATGCTGATTATTTTACTTTAAGTGAGTTGTTTTAACCTCTCAGCTTATCCAGTAGTTTGTTTAGTAAATCAATTTCATC
>DATICR010000435.1:0-7950 GCA_035456745.1 Ignavibacteriaceae bacterium | reverse complement strand
AAATTTTTACATTTATGCTTTATTTCAATAAAAAAAGGAAATAAGAATGAATAAACAGTCTGAAATTATTTTATATGTTGAACTTGATGAAAAAAAGGTTCCGATTAAGATTGAATGGAGTGCAACGGACTCCGGATTTGAAGGGAGAAGAGAAAGCAAATCCATAATGCTTTCTTTATGGGATAAGCAAGAAAATGCAACTATGGGGATTGACCTATGGACAATGGATATGATGGTGGGGGATATGAATATTCATTTTCATCAGACTTTCCTGAAAATGGCTGATACTTATAGAAGAGCAACTAAAAGTGAGGATATAGCTGTTATGATAGAAAATTTCAGTGCTCAATTTGCCGATAAACTTGAATTAAGTAAAAAGGTTTATAAAGACAACCGATAGATTATGGAGAGCTCCGATCTATCTTGAATACTTTGAACAGGTAAAATAAAGTGGGGAAAATAATGAATGAACCGATTATCAGCGCCCACCCCAACACTTTTAACGTTGAATCGGGGGCTGCAGCATTATAAAGACTTATATTTGAACCTTCCTTCAGCAAAATAACTTCAGGAAAATAAATGAAATAAAAAGCAGCCAGAATAAAAAATAGTTGTGCACCGGCAATAATTCTTGATGTCCAGATGAGTCCTTTATTTAGGATTCTCCAGAGGAAAGGTAAGGCAATTGTGGCAAGAATGATGGCTGCTATACTTGCCGGGTGCCTGAAGAATCGCTGAGCAAAATCGACCCCCTCTATAAATGAAAAAATAAATACCATCGCTCCGCTTAATACCATAATAGCAGTATTAAGTTTAGCTTGTTTTACAAGCAATTCTCTTGTATCCTGATCAGTTGATTCGCTTACGAGAAAAACTGAGGCAATAAAAGCAAACAGGCTGCATATAAAAATTCCGGTTGAGATGCTGAACAGATTTATCCAGGGATGAAGATACCCTTCAAAATAACTGGTCGGATTGACCGTTATTTTGCCGGAGACGAGAGCACCGATAATTAATCCGAAGAAAAAACTGACAAGTAAGCTGGAAACAGCAAATATTCGGGAATAAATTACCTGCGAATGATCATGCACGGCATCATAATGACGGAATGTAAAAGCTGTACCGCGAAGTACGACCCCAATCAGAAGAATTATAAGGGGGATGTAAAGGGAAATGGATACCTGTGTGTAAATTCCCGGGAATGCCATAAAAAGGATTACTACAGTAATTATTACCCACATATGGTTTGCTTCCCATATTGGAGCCATCGCATTGGTGACAAGATCTTTAACTCTTTCTTTTTTAGTCTTTCCGGTAAATAATTCTATAATACCAGCACCGAAATCAGCACCACCCAGCAGACAGTACAGGTAAACTGAAATTAGAAGAAAGATTATTACTATAGATAACATCTAATCAACCTCTTCTTCCTGTGACTCGTTCAATGCTCTAATCTGCCTTTTCATAAGCCATATTGCAACAATCGTCAGTATTAAATATATAATTACAAATACCGATAAGTGAAAAATCTGACCGGGAACAGGGGTAACTGAATCAGCAGTTTTTATAAAGTTATAGATTATCCAGGGCTGTCTGCCAACTTCAGTCACAGTCCATCCCGCTTCTACCGCCAGAAAACCGAGAGGTGTTGAAATTGCAGCAAGATAAAGGAACCATTTACTGAATAGGTGCTCCTTCCATTTCCATCGCATAAGCCAAAAGATAATTCCAACTGCCGCCAGAAAAAATCCGCAGGCAACCATTACCTGGAATGCAATATGAACAATGACAACCGGAGGCCGGTTTTCCGGCGGAAACTCATTTAATCCTTTTACTTCCGCATCGAAATCTCCAAATGCAAGAAAGCTTAAAAGTCCCGGAATTTTAATCCCAAGATGAGTTTCTTGATTCTGAGCATCAGGAATGCCTCCGATGGTCAAAGGAGCATTCTTCTGTGTTTGGAATAAACCTTCCACAGCAGCAAGCTTTTCGGGCTGCCTTACTGCAATATCCTTCGCGCTATGATCGCCGCTCAAAGGCTGTAGTACTGCAAAAATACTTCCAAAACTTAAAGCAATAATTACTGCCTTCTTATGTATTTCATAATTATGTTTTTTTAAAAGAAGAATAGCGTGTATGCCCGCTACACCGAATGATGTTGCTTCCAATGCTGCAATGCTCATATGTAGACTTTCGCTTATCCATGCAGGATTAAACATTGCTTCAAAGGGACGAATGTTGTAAGCCTGTCCGTTAATCCAATCGAATCCGGCGGGAGCGTTCATCCAGGCATTGGCACTTACTACAAATATTCCTGACAAAATTCCTGAAACGCCTACAAGCAGTCCCGATATCCAGTGAATATATGGACTTAGTTTCTTCCAGCCGTAAAGAAATAAGCCGATACAAATTGCTTCTACAAAAAATGCAGTACCTTCCCAGCTGAAAGGCATCCCTATAATGGGACCGGCATATTTCATAAATCCGGGCCATAATAAACCCAGCTCAAATGATAAGGCAGTTCCCGAAACTGCTCCGATTGCAAAAAAGATAGCAACGCCTCTTGACCACGTTTTCGTTAAATCGAGGTAAATCTTTTTCTTTTTTCTTATCCAGATCCAGTGGGAAATTACCATGAGAAACGGCATAGTCATTCCTATGCACGCCAGAATAATGTGAAACCCCAGGGTAATCGCCATTGTAGAACGAGCTGCAAGAAGATTATCCAAAACAAGAACCTTTATTTAAAAAAGATATATATTCAAACATATAAAATGTTATAATAATTTTCGAATTAAATAGGTTATAGGATTGCCGTCGGTTATAGGATTGCCGTCGGTTTTAACCGACGGAATAAAAATATGTTAATAATCCAGGCTTTAGCCACATTTGAATACTGAATTTAATTTGAAAGGTCAATTATAAGATAATGAAAAAATTATGTCTGTCAATTTTATTATCTGTAATTATAACTATTAACATAATTTCACAATCAAAAGACCAGCCGGGAGGAAGAGATTTACCTTCAACAGGAAGTATTCACGTACTGTTTATATTTGCCCAATTCCCTGATGATAATTTTCTGCCTCAGGATCAGAGATGGCCAAGAGGTGGAGTCCCTGAAAGAATGAAGAATAAAACCTGGATAGATTCTGCTTGGAATCCTAATGCTACTCCTTGGTCAATGACAGATTATTTTAATCAGATGTCCTTTGATAAATTAAAATTCACCGGTGAGATGGATACAGTTACAGTTCCGCACACTCGGGATTGGTATTATCGGAATAAAAAAGGGATTGGTAGTATTAACAAAGACATTATCAAATCATTAGATCGCCGGATTGATTTCTCGCGATTCGATAATATCCGCGAAGTTAAGAATTATGTATTTGCTGACACTGCCGACGGCCGCATAGATATGGTATTTATGGTATACAGAAATATCCTGATGGATTATCCCGATAGCACTGCTGATAAATATAATAAGGTTTTTGGGGCCGGATGGATCGGAAGTCTTGAAGCAGGTAATGTATTTGTAGATGATTCGGCACGAGCAGTCTACTCCGGTGCAATCATAAGAGATGTTTTCTATAAAGACCCTTTCAGATTTTGTATTCATGAATTTGCTCATTACCTGATAGGGGGTAACCAGTATCATAACGGTAGAGGATTCTGGGCCATGCTTTCAGGTTATGAAGTCCGTTCTTTTATGATAAATTCCTATGAGCGAAACCGGCTCGGCTGGATAAATATCCGTACCATTCCAAATGATACCCTCGCATTAAAAAATGTCACTCTTAAAGATTTTATAACTACAGGTGATGCAATCAGGATTGAAATAGATTCCGCATCAAGCCAGTATTTTTACCTGGAAAATCACCAGAGGATTTCAAGATGGGATAATAGTTCCAAAGTAAAAACTGAAACAGGAATTTATGTCCTGCGTCAGGATGCACCATATGGTGAAGTAACTTTTATGCAGATGATTCCGGCTGACGGCAGATTCAATTGGGAGGTGAATAGTTTTGTTTATCCAAATTGGTATCCTAAAGGTCTGCCTGTATTTGAAAGAAAAACTGAAAATAAAGTGACAGGATATCATGATCTTCAATTTGTCCCTTTTACTTATGAGGGAAGACAGTATCCTCCGAATGAGATTATTTATTATGCAGATTCAACAACAGGAAAACCATTGCAGGATCCCCTGCGGACCGGCGACGGCAGAGATGCATTTAGACCAGGATATAAAACAGTTTTTTCTCCGTACACAAATCCTGATTCCCAGGATAAGAATAGAAAAGAGACAGGATTTGGGTTTGAGATTAAGAATTTGGATGGTGGAGTTTATTACCTGAATATTTATATGAACACAATGAAAAAATAAAGTCTTCATAAATGACGATGAGTGACTAATGAGTATGAATGATGATCAAATTAATATGGGTTACTTTAAATCATGTATTTCTTTCCCTTTATGCATGGGTAATTTCATTAATCGCAATCGCGGCATAAAGGATAATTACTTCTGGTAGCTGATTCTATAGATCATTCCTCCGTAATCATCACTTACAAGCAGAGAACCGTCCTGCATTTGCTGTAAATCGACAGGTCTGCCTGAAACAGATTCTCCTTGTAGCCATCCCGTTGCAAATGGAGTATAGCTTAAAGGTCTATCTCCATCGAGTTTTACAAATGTTACCCGGTACCCTATCTTTTTACTCCTATTCCAGGAACCATGTTCTGCTATGAATATTGAATTCTTGTATTCGGGTGGGAACATATTGCCTGTATAAAATCTCATTCCAAGTGATGCTACGTGTGGTCCTAATTCCTGAGCTGGTTTGGTAAATTTTGAAAGATCAACTCCCTGCCCAAATTCAGGATCACGGATATCATTGCCATGCATAAAAGGATACCCGAAATTCATACCTTGCACAGGCGCACGATTTAATTCATCAGGAGGAATATTGTCTCCGAGCATATCTCTTCCGTTATCAGTAAACCAGAGAACATTATCAACAGGAGACCAGTCGAATCCCACTGTATTCCTAATTCCACTTGCGAATAATTCAAGATCACTGCCGTCGGGATTCATACGCATAATAGATGCAAATCTTTTATCTTCGCTCAGACATATATTGCAGGGGGCACCTACAGGAACGTATAATTTTCCGTCAGGTCCAAACCTGATAAATTTCCATCCGTGATGAGTGGAAGTAGGAAAACTATCATTCACCACAATGGGAGAAGGGGGATTATTTAAGCGATTTTCAATATCAGGATATTTAAGCACACGACTTATTTCAGCTACATATAAATCGCCATTTCTAAGCGCAACTCCATTTGGAGTGTTCAAGCCGCTGGCTATGGTAATAATCTTATCGGCTTGATAATCTTTATTGGTATCAAGGATTGCGTAGACTTTTCCCTCACTAATAGTCCCCACAAATAATACACCTGATTCACTTAAAGTCATTGAACGCGCTCCTGGAACTTTTCCGGCATATACATCAATTTTAAATCCCGAAGGAAGTTTTATGTCTCCAACACTTCCGGAAAGGAATTCCCCGTTTGAATTGCAAAATATGGAGATCAGAAATAAAGGAACAATGAACAAACCTAACAACAAATTCTTTCTGAACATATTATCCTCCTTTAATTAATCAGGTGGGGGCATAACAATCCATAAAATTATGTATACAAGGATTCCAGGAAATGCTGCGCTTAGGACAGACAATAATACATAACTAACCCTAACAATCGTCGGATCCCATCCAAGCCATTCCGCAATTCCCGCACAAACCCCGGCAATCATTTTATTATTCGATCTTTTTAAAGACATAAAAATCTGAAATCTAATTTTCTATGCTATTAAAATAATAAATAGTTTTGATGTTGTCTTGTGTGATCGTTGCATCGGGATTATTTGGGTCAGGATTTTAATTTAATACGATGTGGCTGAAGCCGGGGAAGTGTATCGAAATTTTTTACCCGTTGTTTAAAACCAACGGACATGCAATCTTGCTGATTTACGAAGGCGATAGAAATTCTATGAGTATAAATATAGTATTGAATAATTCTTAATATAATTTTTGTAAATCTGTATTGCTGTCGGCTTTATCCGACTGATTTAAAGTCCATAGAGATATCAGGGCTTAGCCACATTTAATAAAATAACCCTATATATCACTTATCTTTTCGGATGATACTAGATAATGAATGATAATTACAAAATGTTTTATGCTTATCGCTCAGTGTTGCTGTTCAGATATGGTATTTTTTCTTTTCATAATCGTGATGCCATCACCCAATTTATAATCTGTATTTGGTATTGAAATTGGAAGTCTTCCTGTTATATCTATTTCTCCGGTTAGTGCATCAAATGCAGCCTGCTGGGAAACCTCGGAATCACCAAATGAACATAAATATACTTTTGCCGAGGGCAAAACAGAAAGAAGATATGGATCATATAAACTAATTACAACAATAGGTTTTTTGCTTTTTAATATCTCTTTTATAAATTTTTCATGATAAGCGAGAATAAGAGTATCATTTTTAGAGCGTAGTCTCATAAATATAGGTAAAACCGTAATATCGGAACTTCTTATTATGCTCAGCGCAGTGTTGTAGTCTCTCCCGGTACTTTTTCTGTTTATAAAGCAGGATGTAGTTTTCTTAAAAGCATTCCGGACAAATTTTTCAAAAATTTCTTTTCTATCAGTTTTTTCACCGTCTGTAAAAGTAATACACCCCACCTTGGCCAGGGGTGATAAATTAAGAGGAATAATATTATTATCATTTTTAACAAGAGTGATTGATCTTTCCGCAATTTCTATTGCCAATCTTAAATTGCTGATCTGGAGGGAATCTATTTCATTGATCTGCTGTGCAGCAATTTTGGTGTCCTGCAGCTTTAACCATCTTTTTGCAGCAAGTATTTTCCTTACAGTATGATTAATTCTTTCTATACTGAGCAGCCTGTCCCGTACCGCTGAAATTATTGCATTTATCGCCAGTTTATCATCAGGGGGCATAAGCAGAATATCATTACCCGCGTTTATGGCATTTATAGCAGCATCGGAAACAGAAAAATATTTTGTAACTGCATTCATATTCAGAGCATCGGTTAAAATCAAGCCGTCAAACTGTAATTCGTTCTGAAGCAAATCAGTCACAATCGCTTTGGATAAGCTGGAAGGAACTTTGTCGTTACCTTGCAATGCAGGTACATATAAATGTCCGACCATAATTGACTGTACTCCTGCTTTATTTGCTTCAATAAAAGGCACCAGTTCATTCTGAAATAAATCAGATCGGGAACCGCTGATTATTGGAAGATCAAGATGGGAATCTACCTGAGTATTTCCGTGTCCCGGGAAGTGCTTTGCAGTTGTAATAACTCTTTCATTTTTTGCTCCGGATATAAATGAAATTGTATAACTCGATACAATTTCTTTGTCTTCGGAAAATGATCTTATATTTATAATTGGGTTCAAAGGATTATTGTTTACATCTGCAACCGGGGCAAGATTCTGTCTTACACCGATTGCTTTGCTGCTGCTCGCTATTTCACGGCCCATTTCATAGGCATCAAAAATATTCCCTGTTGCACCAATTGCCATGTTATAAGGGAATTCTATTGCATCTCCAATCCTGGAACCTAAACCTCTTTCAAAATCCGATGAAATAAGTAGGGGAATATCTGCTTCATCCTGGAGCTGATCAATCATTTCCTTTTCATGGAATATTTCTCCCTGGAAGAATATAATCCCCCCGATTTTAGAATCACGCACAAGTTTGCTTATTCTTTTAAATTCGACAGAACTAGTATCATCATTAAATCCCTTACTCCAGCTCATTATCATTTGCGCACATTTATCATGCAGGCTCATGCTTTTCAGTTTAGCTTCGATCCAGTCTTTGTCTTCATCATCAAGTTTGAAAACATGC
>DATICR010000434.1:0-7458 GCA_035456745.1 Ignavibacteriaceae bacterium | reverse complement strand
TATCCGTACTACCGTCATCAACAAAAATTATTTCATAACTAATGTTGATAGGCTTTAATGCCTTTCGTATTTCATTGGTAAGAGGATTTAAGGATTCTTCTTCATTGTACAAAGGTATAACTATTGAAAGCTTTTTGAATTCGCTCTTTTTTGATTCTCCCTGCTGTTGATTATACCGGTAGTAAGGTTTCCTCCTGCCGTGGTAATAACGGTTATACCTGACATTTTTTTTGTCTCTGGAATCACCTGTTCCGTCTGCTTTTTCTGAATTTTTCTCTTCAGACTGCGTATTTTCGCTGATTTTTTTCTCTTCCAAAACTATCAGAATATTGTAAAAATTAAGCCAAAGTTAAGTGAATAATTACATAAAAACAATTTAGCAAGTTTTCTTCCATTATTGAAAAATATCTGGTGAGATGTAATTTTGTATTTTAATGACAACTTCACCCCTTATAATCCTTAACTTCTGCACTCATCTTAAATTATTGTAATTTTTATACACAATTGATGGTTCGATTTTAAATTAATTATAAGAAATAAATTTGATAAAGCGCATTTAGTGCGCATTTAGTGCGTAATTAGTACGTAATTAGTGCGGAATTAGACAATAATTAGAAAGTAATAATTTTGGGATTTTTGAAACTGAACCTTTGCTCAATTTAAAACGTGGATTTAATAAGGCAAGTAACTAAATTTCGAAAATATGACGTGAATTCCGGATCAGTTTGTCATTGATACTTAAATCTTGACAAAATAGTATAGATTGCTTAGCTTTGATAAGGAATTTATAAATATTTCTGATAAGTGATTGAAATATCAGGAATTGGAAAATAAGGAGTTCTAATGAGCAGTACAGAAGTCGGAACAATCGAAGAATTAACAAATAAGGAATATAAATACGGTTTTATAACTGATATTGAATCTGAAAGATTTCCTTCCGGATTAAATGAAGAGATAATCAAACAACTATCTACTATCAAAAAAGAGCCGGAATGGATGCTGGAATGGAGACTAAAGGCATACCGTCAATGGTTGACTATGAAAGAACCGCATTGGGCTAACGTAAAATATGATCCTATAGATTATCAGGATATAACTTATTATTCTGCGCCTAAAAAGAAACCACAGTTAAATAGCCTTGATGAGGTTGATCCCGAATTAGTCAGGACTTTTGAAAAACTCGGTATCTCTTTGGAAGAACAAAAAAGATTAAGCGGTGTAGCAGTAGATGCTGTTTTTGATAGTGTTTCCGTCGCAACAACTTTCCAGGAAACTCTTGGTGAGTTGGGCATAATATTCTGCTCAATTTCAGATGCAATTAAAAATCATCCGGATCTTGTAAAAAAATATATGGGGAGTGTTGTTCCTTATACCGATAATTTTTTTGCATCACTAAATGCCGCAGTTTTTAGTGACGGCACTTTCGTTTACGTTCCAAAAGGTGTTCGCTGCCCTATGGAACTATCAACATATTTTAGAATAAATGCCGCTAAAACAGGTCAGTTTGAGAGAACTCTGATTATAGCTGATGATGGTGCGTATGTAAGTTATCTTGAAGGATGTACTGCTCCAATGAGGGATGAAAATCAGCTTCATGCCGCAGTTGTGGAGCTTGTGGCATTTGATAATGCACAAATAAAATATTCTACGGTTCAGAATTGGTACGCCGGTGATAAAAACGGTAAAGGCGGTATCTTTAATTTTGTAACCAAACGCGGTGCATGCCGCGGAGTAAATTCCAAAATTTCCTGGACTCAGGTAGAAACAGGTTCGGCAATTACCTGGAAATATCCGGGCTGTATTTTGCAGGGCGATAATTCAATTGGTGAATTTTATTCTGTTGCGGTTACAAATAACTATCAACAAGCTGATACCGGTACAAAAATGATTCATCTTGGTAAAAATACCCGGAGTACTGTTATTTCAAAGGGCATTTCAGCCGGTAAAAGTAATAATAGCTATCGGGGACTTGTAAAGATAAACAGGAGAGCTGCAAATGCACGTAATTTTTCTCAGTGTGACTCCCTTTTGATCGGTGATAAATGCGGAGCCCATACTTTTCCATATCTTGAAATAAATAATCCTTCAGCTCAGATTGAACACGAAGCAACAACTTCAAAAATCGGTGAAGATCAAATTTTCTACCTGAACCAGAGAGGTATTTCAACAGAAGATGCGATAGGATTAATAGTCAATGGCTATTGTAAAGAAGTCTTTAAAGAGTTACCGATGGAATTTGCTGTTGAAGCCACAAAACTCCTGAGTATTAGCCTTGAAGGCAGCGTGGGGTAAACTTTAATACTTACAATCAATCAGGAAACAAAAATGTTAGAAATTAAAAATTTACATGTAAATATTGGAAACAAGGAAATTCTAAAAGGAATTAATCTCACGGTCAATGCCGGTGAAGTTCATGCTATAATGGGACCAAATGGTTCGGGGAAGAGTACTTTAGCTCAGGTGCTTGCCGGAAAAGAAGAATATGAGGTCACTCAGGGCGAAGTAATTTATAACGGTAAAAATCTTTTTGAACTTTCTCCGGAAGACCGTGCAAGAGAAGGATTGTTTCTTGCATTTCAATATCCTATTGAACTCCCGGGTGTAAGTAATACTAATCTTTTGAAAACAGCTTTAAATGAAATCAGAAAATACCGTGGTGAGGAAGAACTCGACGCAATTGAATTCCTTTCTTTAATAAAAGAAAAAACTAAGCTGGTGGAACTTGATCAAAAATTGCTAAGCAGATCCGTTAATGAAGGATTTTCCGGCGGTGAAAAAAAGAGAAATGAAATTTTCCAAATGGCTGTACTTGAACCAAAGCTGAGTATACTCGATGAAACTGATTCTGGCCTTGATATAGATGCCTTAAAAATTGTAGCAAACGGTGTTAATATGCTAAAGAGTAAAAATAATGCTACAATAGTTGTTACCCACTACCAGAGACTGCTTAATTATATTATTCCTGATTTCGTTCACGTGCTTTATAATGGAAAGATTGTTAAATCGGGAGGTAAAGCTCTTGCGTTCGAACTCGAAGAAAAAGGATATGATTGGCTTAAGAATAATGCAAATCAACTCGTGGAAAATTAAATAATCAGAAAATAAAATGATAGAAACATTAGAAATAAAAGATATAAAAAACTGGTATATAGAAAATTTTCAGAAATTTGAGAATAGCCTGAATGGCGGTGCATCAGGTGTGATTCATGAATTAAGAAAAGATGCTATATCGAATTTCTCCAGACTTGATTTTCCTACTACCAGAAATGAAGAATGGAAATATACGAGCATAGCTCCCCTGCTTAAACATACTTTTATTCCGGCGTCTTATAAATCCGGGATTGAATTAGGACAGATTAAGAAAATGTTATTTGAAGGTCTTGAGCATACTCGGCTCGTATTTGTCAACGGATTTTTCTCAAAAGGATTATCAGATTTAAAAGATTTACCTGAGGGAGTAATCGCCGGAAGTATTGAAGATGCAATAAAAAACAATTCTGATATTGTTACCAAACATTTTAGTAAGTATGCCGATTATAAGGAACAGATATTTACTGCACTTAGCACTGCTTACACAAAAGATGGTGCATTTATTTATATACCTGACGGCAAAATCATTGAGAAACCGATCCAGATTCTTTATCTCAGTTCATCCGGAGGAGAAAAGATATTAAATCAGCCGCGGAATTTGTTTGTTGCAGGTAAGAACTGTCAGGTGACTATAATCGAAAATTATTCTGCATTGGATGATGGAATTTATTTTACGAATACAGTAACTGAAATTTTTTCCGGTGAAAACTCTACGGTATATCATATTAAGCTTCAGAATGAAAGCAAAAATGCATTCCATATCGCCAGAATGGAAGTTGACCAGGAGCGGGACAGCAATTTCAAATCTAATATGATTTCCTTCGGAGCCGGTTTAAGCAGAAACGATTTTAATACTCGTTTTAATGATCGTGGCGGTGAATGCGAACTTAATGGTTTATTTATGATTGACGGGGAACAGATGTTTGATGTTCATACAATGATTGACCATGCTGCTCCTTATTGTAATAGTCATGAACATTATAAAGGATTGCTTGACGGTAAATCGCACGGAGTTTTCAACGGTAAAGTAATGGTCCGTCGTGATGCTCAAAAGACAAATGCTTTTCAGGAAAATAATAATATTATACTTTCAGACAGCGCACTGATAAATACAAAACCGCAATTGGAAATTTTTGCCGACGATGTTAAATGTTCTCATGGTGCAACAATCGGACAGCTTGAGGAAGATGCATTGTTTTACCTTAAAACGAGAGGAATCGGAGATAAGACTGCACGCGGAATGCTTATTCATGCATTTGCAAGCGATGTGGTAAATTCAATTAAAGTTGAAGCCATCAGAAATTATCTGGAAGGTATTTTGACAAATAAATTTAATCCGGAATCTTAAATGCATATAAAGACTGATATATTGCATAAGGAAAGTTTCGATGTAATGAAAATAAGGGAAGATTTCCCTATTCTCAAAACATTAGTTCACGGGAAACCTCTTTGTTATCTGGATAATGCAGCAACAACGCAAAAACCGCAGGTGGTAATTAATAAGCTTATCGAATACTATACTTCATTAAATTCCAATATCCACAGAGGTGTACATACATTAAGTGAAAGAGCCACAGCAGCATACGAAGAAGCGAGAACAAAGGTAAGAAAATTTATAAATGCAGGAAGTGAAAAAGAAATAATCTTTACCCGCGGAACAACAGAATCTATAAATCTTGTCGCTAATAGCTTTGGAAGGAGTAATATCTCAGAGGGAGATGAAATTCTAATTACCGGAATGGAACACCATTCAAATATAGTCCCCTGGCAGCTTATCGCTTCGGAAAAAAACGCAGTGCTTAAAGTTGTTCCGATTACAGATAATGGAGAATTAAATCTTGAAGAGTTTGAAAAATTGATTACGGAACGTACTAAAATTATTTCTGTTGTTTATGTTTCTAATTCATTGGGAACTGTAAATCCTGTTGAGGAGATTATAGAAATTGCCCATAAACATGGAGTACCTATCTTAATTGATGCTGCTCAGGCCGTAAGTCATCTTCCTGTTGACGTTCAAAAACTTGATTGTGATTTTCTGGCTTTCTCGGGACATAAACTCTATGGACCGACCGGGATAGGAGTTTTGTATGGAAAGGAAAAATTATTGGAGCAGATGCCTCCTTTTATGGGCGGAGGGGATATGATTTCAAAGGTTACCTTCGCCAGGACTACATATAATGAACTGCCTTTTAAATTTGAGGCGGGAACTTCAAATATCGCAGATGCTATCGGACTGGGTGAGGCAATAGATTATGTGAGTGACTTAGGTTTCGACTCAATATCAAAATATGAAAAATATGTTCTTGATTATGCTACGGATAAATTATCGACAATCAATGGATTAACTATAATAGGAACCGCTCCGGAAAAATGCAGCGTTATTTCGTTTGTGCTGGAGAATATTCATCCACATGATGTTGGTACTTTTTTGGATTATGAAGGAATTGCCATAAGAACTGGACACCACTGCACACAACCATTGATGGACCGGTTTGGAATTCCAGCTACTTCTCGGGCTTCTTTCGCAATGTATAATACGATAGAAGAAGCAGATATTCTCGCTATGGGAATTAAAAAAGTAATTGAGGCATTCAGCTGATGGAAGAAGAATTAAGAGAACTTTATCAGCAGGTAATTTTAGATCATAATAAAAGTCCAAGAAATTTCAGGAAACTTGAGTCCGCTAACCATTATGCGGAAGGATATAATCCATTATGCGGTGACAGGATAGTCATATATGTAAAATTGGCAGATAATAAAATAGAGGATATTTCATTCCAGGGTTCTGGATGTGCTATTTCCAAAGCTTCGGCTTCCTTAATGAGTACAATGGTTAAAGGCAGGACTATCGAAGAAGCAGAAAAATTATTTGATAAATTTCATCATCTGATAACTGGTAAAATGAATGAAGAAATTGACAATGATGAGGTGGGCAAGCTTGCAGTTTTTGCCGGGGTAAGAGAATTTCCTTCACGTGTAAAATGTGCTAGTCTTGCATGGCATACTTTAAATTCCGCATTGAAAGAAGAAAATAAAACTGTAACAACAGAATGAAAAAGGAAACAACTGAAATAATAAATAAACAGGAGCTTGAAGAAAAAATCATCTCCATGGTCAAAACCTGCTATGATCCGGAGATACCTGTAAATATCTTCGAACTCGGTTTAATATATGAAATACAAATCGATAATGACGGCAATGTAATTGTCAGAATGACCCTGACTTCACCTGCTTGCCCCGTAGCCGGATCATTACCGGGAGAGGTACAGGAGAAAATTTATTCTATACCAGAGGTAAGGGATGTCAAAGTTGAACTTGTTTGGAATCCTCCCTGGGATAAAGATATGATGTCTGATGTTGCAAAATTAGAACTTGGAATGCTATAATAAATAAAATAAAAAGGAGTAGAAAATATGTTCAATATTATGTCGCGTCCGCCTCTTTATGATCAGGACGCAGTTCAGCCGATGAGAGATGCCCTGATTGCTGTGGGCTTCACCGAATTGTTATCTCCGCAGGATGTCGATGATGCTATAAATGTTCAGGATGATAAAACAGTACTTGTAATGATTAACTCTGTCTGCGGTTGCGCTGCGGGAAGCGCGAGACCCGGGGTTTCCCTGGCATTGCAGCATAGCGTAATTCCTGATAGGCTTGTAACTGGTTTTGCGGGTCAGGAGAGAGAAGCAGTCGATAAAATAAGACAATATATTGGAAATTTCCCACCTTCTTCTCCAAGTATTGCAATATTTAAAAACGGTAAGCTTTTATATTTTATGCAGAGATATAATATTGAAGGACGTAGCGCTGCTGAAATAGCCGAAGATTTACGTGAAGCTTTTGATGAATTATGTACAAAACAGGGACCATCTGTTCCACCGGAAGTTTTTGAAAAAGTTACCTATGCTGTTCAATGCGGATCGAAGATCCCGTTATATAAAGAATAATATAATTTATGAGACTGTCTAAAAAGTCTGTTTTTCATTTCGACCCGGCCTGCCTGCAGGCAGGCTGGAGATATCTTACAATTGAAGTTTCCCCGAAAATGATAAATTATTACTTTTTGGTCGGCTACACTTTTATGGATATGATAAAATGAAATTTAGCACACAAGAAGAATATGGTTTACGCTGTCTTATCAGGATAGCAAAGTCGAGTTCTCCGAATGGATTAACAATTCCTGAAATAAGTGAATTGGAGGGATTATCAACTGCACATGTCGCAAAGTTATTACGTATTCTTCGTCTTGGAGAATTCATAGAAAGCAGCCGCGGCCAGACAGGCGGTTATAAACTGGCTCACCCACCTGAGGAAATAATAATCGGGGATATTCTTGCTGCACTTGGCGGAAAATTATACGAATCCTCT
>DATICR010000433.1:0-11391 GCA_035456745.1 Ignavibacteriaceae bacterium | reverse complement strand
CGAAAAGGAAAAACTTATGCATATCTCTTTGCCGATCGGTAAAGGGAATACTCTGATGGCGACCGATGCGCTCGAATCAATGGGACATAAGCTGACTCCCGGAAATAATTTTTCTCTTTCGGTTGAAACAGAAAGTAAAGAAGAGGCAGATAAAATATTTAAAGGACTTTCTAAAGGTGGTAAAGTTACTATGCCTCAGTCAGATACTTTCTGGGGTTCTTATTTCGGGATGCTGGAGGATAAATACGGAATCCAGTGGATGGTAAGTTATACTCAACCAAAAGCCTAACGATAAAAATACTAATTATACTGAGGAGAGATGAGAAAATTAAAATTGCAGGTGCAGATGACTATCAATGGATTTGTCGGAAAACCAAATGGTGAACTTGACTGGATGGAATGGAACTGGACTGACGATATAAAAAATTATGTGAATGACCTCCATGAATCAGTTGATACCATTTTAATGGGAAGAAAAATGACAGATGGATTCATTTCAGCCTGGTCGGATATTGTAGCAGATCCAAATAATAATCAATATCCGTTCGCAAAAAAAATGCTGGATATTCCAAAAGTGGTTTTTACTAAAACTCTGAAAAAATCGGAATGGCCGAATACTACACTTGCAAACGGGGATCTGACTAAAGAGGTAAATAACCTGAAGAACCGCGACGGGAAGGATATGATTGTTTATGGAGGAGCCGGGTTTGTTTCTTCTTTAGTACAGAATAATTTAATCGATGAATATTACCTCTTTGTTAATCCCTCAGTAATTGAAAAAGGTTTGACAATTTTTGACAAAGTAGAGAACATGACACGTATGGATCTTATTGAAAGCAGAAGATTTAACTGCGGTATAGTACTTAATATTTATAAACGCAAATAAGTAAAATGAAAGGAAACAATAATGCAGAAGATAATCCCGTTTCTTTGGTTTGATAATAATGCAGAGGAAGCCGCAAAATTTTACACCTCTCTGTTCAAGAATTCTAAAACAGGTAAAGTAGTAAGGTATACTGAAGCAAGTGCTAAGGCATCGGGTATGCCTGAAGGTAGTGCAATGACCGTTCCGTTTGAAATTGAAGGGTATAAATTCACCGCAATTAACGGCGGACCGGTATTCAAATTTACTCCGGCAATATCCTTTTTTGTAAATTCCGAATCGAAGGATGAAATTCAGAAATTATGGGATAAATTATCTCAGGACGGTAAAGCCTTGATGCCCCTTGATAAATATCCGTTCAGTGAAAAATATGGTTGGGTTCAGGATAAATACGGATTGTCGTGGCAATTGTTTTATTCAGAAAATAAAGTTGAATATAAGATAGTTCCTTCTCTGATGTTCGTAGGTAATTTAGTTGGTAAAGCTGAAGAAGCAATTAATTACTATCTCTCCATTTTCAAAGATGCAAAACGTATAACTACTTTTCGTTATGGTGCCGGAAGAGAACCTGATAAGGAAGAAAGCATTGCTTATGCTGATTTTCTGATTGAAGGACAATGTTTTGCTATTATGGAAAGCGCTCGGGAACATAAGTTTAATTTTAACGAGGCAGTATCCTTTGTAGTTAATTGTAAAGATCAGAAGGAAATTGATTATTACTGGGATAAATTAACTGAAGGCGGTGATGAGAAAGCACAGATGTGTGGCTGGCTGAAAGATAAGTACGGTGTATCCTGGCAGGTAGTGCCGGAAAATCTTGCGGAATTAATGAGCACTCCTGAAAAATCACAAAGAGTTATGCAGGCAGTACTGAAGATGAAAAAGATCGATCTGGAGGAATTAAAAACTGCTCAAAGTGTTGAAGTTTAGGAGAAAAATTTATGAGAAAATTATGCGTTAATTCTTTTGTCACACTTGACGGAGTTATGCAGGCACCCGGAGGACCCGATGAAGATCCTTCCGGAGGATTTCAGCATGGCGGCTGGTCTGTTAATTACTGGGATAATTTAATGGGTCAGATTATGGGTGATTTTATGTCGAAGCCGTTCGAACTTCTGCTGGGAAGAAAAACTTATGAAATATTTGCTGCTCACTGGCCTTACAGCAAAGAAGAACCTGCAGCAGGTATACTCAATTCGGTCAAAAAATATGTTGTCTCAAAAAAACTTAACTCGGTTGACTGGAATAATTCTTCTCTTGTTAAGGGAGATGTGGTAAAGGAAATTAAGAAACTTAAAACTCAGGATGGACCTGATATGCAGGTACATGGCAGCAGCAATCTCATTCAGACTTTATTGAAAAATAATCTCGTTGATGAAATTCAGGTATGGACTTTTCCCGTTACGGTGGGTAAGGGAAAGCGATTGTTTGGCGATGGGACAATACCTGCTGATTTCAAGCTTCTTGAAAGCAGAATTTCAGAAACCGGAGTTATTATATCTACCTATAAACCGGGTGGAATGCTCAAAACCGGATCCTTTGCACTTGAAAATCCAACTGATGCTGAACTTAAAAGGCGTGAAATGCTAAAAAATTAAAAAATTGACGAATTAACGAACCTGCCTGACGGCAGTCAGGTTTTCAAATTCAGTTCGTTAATTCGCAAATCCGGAAATTCGTTAATCTATTTCAATTAAATAAAGGAGCAAAATATTATGGCAAAAATGAGTCCTGTAGTTCACTTTGAAATGGCCGCTGAGGACAGAAAAAGGATGGCCGACTTTTATACCAAAGTTTTTGGATGGAAGACAGAAATGCTTGGCCCCGATATGGGAAATTATGTTGTCGTCAGAACATCTGAAACTGATGAAAAAGGACACCCCAAAACACCGGGTAATATAGGCGGAGGCTTTTATCAGAAAATGGAGGATCCCGATATGAATCATCCTTCAGTTGTAATTGCTGTTGAAGATTTGAATGATTCCGTATCAAAGGTTAAAAAATCGGGCGGTAAAATTTTAGGAGATCCTGCAGATATTCCCGGAATCGGCAAATATGTTTCATTTAAAGATACCGAAGGTAATCGTGTAGGAATGCTGCAGCCTTCTCAGGAAATGTAAGGATGCCGGCGGAATAAAATGATTGAAGAAAAAATACTCACAAAGCATCCGTTGGGAAAAAACGGGAAAAATATCAGTAAGCAAACCTATGATCTTTTTAAAGGAGAAATTTTATTAATATTGCGGAAAAAGGAACTTACTCACAATCAATTATTCTCTGAGCTTAATAATAAATTAATGAAAAAATTTGCCGGAAACATAAGCTGGTTTGGGGAGACTGTTAAACTTGACCTGGAAGCAAGAAGATTAATAGAAAGAACTGCTTCAAAACCTCAGAAATATAAACTTAAGCACAAATAACAGAGGTAATAATAATGAGCAAGGTTTTCTTTGATGTCGGAATTTCCCTTGATGGATTTATTGCCGGACCCAATGGAGGAACAACAAATCCTCTTGGTGACGGCGGAATCGCAATTCACGATTGGATGTTTCGTCAGAAAAGTTTCCTGGAACATCTTGGTATGGAGGGAGGCGAAGAGAATAATACTGATAATGATATTATAACTGACACTATTAAAAGGATCGGGGCCAATATAATGGGGAAGAATATGTTTGTGGAAGGGGAAATTAGCTGGCCCGAAGAAGCTCCATTTCATACACCGGTATTTGTTCTGACTAAAGAACCACGGAACCCCTGGAAAAGAAAAGGAGGGACGACGTTTTATTTTGTAAATGAGGAAATTGAAAAAGTCCTTAGTAAGGCTAAAGATGCTGCCGGTCAAAAAGACGTACGGATTTCAGGCGGGGCAGATGTAATACGGCAATACCTGAATGCAGGGCTGATAGATGAATTCATAATTCACATCGCACCATTATTTCTTGGTACTGGTGTCAGGCTGTTTGAAAAAACAGATAACCGGAAAGTCTCATTTGAGATAAGTAAAGTGGTTGGGTCGCCCCTGGTGACACACATATCTTATAATGTTAAGAATAAGGTAAAAAACAGCAAATAAGGAAATTAAATTTGTTATCCTGGGTTAACATAACGAATAAAAATGATATCACCTAAAACATATCCCTCTCTTTTCAAGAGAGGGATTATAGGGTGAGTTTGAGAACTCATCCTGTAGTCCTTCCCTTGAGAAGGGAAGGACTGGTTGTCAACCGTAACAATATATTAATTCTGTTATCAAATGATTATTATCTATCTATAGAATTAAGTTAACGCAAATACTTTGGCTCATTTTAATGTATAGGAATAGAAATGAGAAAATTAATTTATGATATAAATATAACTACCGATGGAATTGCCGATCATACAGCCGGAATAGCGGATGATGAACTTCATGATTTTTACGCCGATTTGCTTGACAATGCAGGTATAGTCCTATTCGGCAGGAAAACTTTCCAGTTGCTCGAAGATTTTTGGCCGGAGGCGGATAAGGATCCGCGCAGCACTAAAGGTATGCTTCATTTTGCAGACAAAATTAATAATATACAGAAAATAGTTTTTTCCGGAACCCTTAATAAAGTCAAATGGGCAAATTCAAAATTGGTTAATAGTGATGCTATAGAAGAAATTAAAAAATTAAAAAACGAACCAGGGAAAGATATCCTGATAGGAGGCATAAGTCTGGCCTCCGCATTGATGAAGCAAAAACTTATTGATGAATTCTTGTTTCTTCTTCATCCAATCATTGCGGGCAGCGGCAGACGACTATGGGAGGGATTGGAAGAAAGAGTGGAACTGAAACTTGTTGAAACGCGAAGATTAAATTCCGGAACCCTGGTGCTGCGTTACCTGCCAAATTATTAAAGAAGATAAAGGAATGAGATGAATACTTTGATTTTTAAAACTAATATAAAATCACAAAAGGACTTTGAGGAAGTTAAAAAAACATTAAGTGAAAAAAATGTCATCAGTGAATGTACAATTGATCTTGAGGATGTTGACAGGGTTTTAAGAGTACTGGCTGATTCACTTACCATACAGCGTGTAGAACAGGAAATTCTTGAAATGGGATTTTATTGTAAAGAACTTGAAGAATAAATTTATAAAGGAGGTTTTATGTTTCTGATCCGTGATGTAATTAAAACAAAACCAGGTAAGGCAAAAGAACTTGTGAAAAAGTTTAAACAGGCAGCTCCATATATGGAAAAAGATGGAATGAAAAATTTTAAGGTAATGACAGATATTGCCGCTGATTATTGGACAGTAGTAATGGAATCCGAAATGGAAGATCTCGGAAAATTCGGAAGAGAAGTCAGAGGAGGTCCAACACCTGATCCTCAATTTATCAAAATTATGGAAGGTTATCTGGATCTGGTTATTGGAGGCCATAGAGAAATTTATTTGATAGAATAAATCCGCGAGAATCTTAGATAATATTCGGCATAAAAAATTTTTTATTTAATTGGATGTCGTTAAATATCATCTCGGAGAAATGTATTTAATTGGATAAGCCGCTTTTTCGATAATTTAATTCTAAAAATTTGAGTAAGGGGATTCTTCTTTTCAAATTTCGACTTAGGACTGTGAGACTCAGACTAAGAGACTGGGAGATTAAGAGATAAAGGCAATACAGCGCACTTAGAGCGTACTTAGAGCCTATTCAAAGCGTAGTCAGATTATTGTATATCCTAAGATATTTTTTGGGATCATATAATCGAAACCCATAGCATTTTTCTTCCCTTCTCTATGTCTCTCCCTCTCCAGGTCTCCCTAAACTCTAAATCCCTAAGACACCCTAAACTTTAAATTTCAAATTTCTTCTATGTGTTTAGAATTAATTACTGAAGCATTTACCATTGCTAATCACTGAAGATCTGAATTTAAATGAATAAATTTTGGACGAAAATGTTAAGAAAGAAATCTGACGCCTTGAATGTTTAAGAGAATAGTAACAATAATTCTGGCAATGTCCGGGATACTGCTGGATAAATTAAACCCACTAAGAGTCCTGCTTCTGTTCACAATTTCTGTCGGAATAATCTGCAGTTATATTTTCTCACGTGAAATAAATTTTATGACTGCACTTTTACTGTTTATTTCTATATTCATTATTAGATACATCTTCCTTTTTTTCAGCTTTACAAAAAATGGTGTTGCATACCATTTAAAGAAAAATTTCGGTGAAAGCTATGGGTATGATTTATATCAGAATATTACTGCAGTCCTCTTCTTTTTAAGTGCGACAGGCTTTTCGCTCCTTGTTAATAAATCAGTCGGCTTTTTATTTCCTTCATTTCTAAAGAATCCCGTGTTATTAAATTCAATAGGAATCCCTATAATTTTGATTGGGCTAATAACCAACGTCTGGTCAACCGTAATAGTGGGCATTGATGTTTATTATTACAAAGATCTTTTTTTGGGAAGAAAAATAGGTGATTTCAAAAAAGAAGGACCTTATAATTTCCTATCGAATCCAATGTACTCTGTGGGTCAAGCAAGCGGTTATGGAACTGCAATTATTAGTGCTTCACTGCCGGGTGTGGTAGTTATATTTCTAAATCAGATATTAATGTATATATTTTATCTGCTTTTTGAAAAACCTCACATAAAAAAAATCCTATTAATAGCGTAATGTTCCAACAATTGGGATTCCAGGTTCAGGATAATGGATATTTTTGACTTAGCGTCTTAGTGCCTTCGTGGCAAAGAAAAAATTACATTAAAATTTGAAATTACCGATAGAAATTCTGAAAGGATAGAACAAATGAAACCTTGTAATATTATTCTGAAACTCAATGGCAGGAGAAGGGAATTTAATTAAATTCAGCGACTGTCTGAACCAATTCCAGAACCAACCTCCATCGGGAAGCAAATTTACGAGGTTATAATCCAGTCCAATTATATATCTTCTTGAAGCAAGTTGGTCGGGAGGACTGCCAGGAACTGCTGCATCGATTGCGTCAGCTCCATATCCCAATGAAAAATCAAGCCAGGGCACCCAATACTGTTTCAGGTTTTGAGGAAGAATGTTATAGACATTTACCGACCACCAGAAAGTAGAACTATTATAATCATCTATGAATGTACGCGGTCTTTCAATGACCGGTTTCCCTGTCCATTCACTAGGTACGTATTGCCATTTAGGAGTAATATTCTGAAGTGCGGGAACATAATGCTGAGCAATAAAAAACAATGAACCTGCGGCATCTGCATACCAGTCGGATGGACTGAATCCCCAGTCCTTTGCAAAACCATCCTCTGTTTCAACATAAGTCTGGTATAAAATTCCAAGAACGGTACCCCAATTTGTTCCTTCATCCCAGGAAAAGCCCGAACCTATTAATCCTTCGCTCAACAAATAAGAAAACAAATAACCGCCGTAAAAATGTCCCGCTTTATCAACCTGGAGCGCATAAACCCAATCCTCTTCAAAATGAAAACTTCGCCTATCCTTACTCCACCATGCATTGGCCTGATGAAAATGGAGCCAGGTAAGTGAGCCAATATAAATGCCGCCCAATACAGCTGCCGTTGCAGGTCTGAGCTTTGTTTCGACATTTGGCAGCAAACCGTCCAGCGTATAACGTCTTTCTCCTGCATAAGTAAATTTTTCCGGTGAAAGAAATTTAGAATTACCCACATCATCCGGAACACTTGAAGAATCATTTAAACTTTGAGGAAAGCAAAAGCCGGGGAAAAATAAAACTATAACAGCCGCAATAAGACATAATAACCTCAGTTTTCCGAAAAATGCTATGACGGAATTATTTAGAAACAAAGTTTTCAATATTTACCAATCTTAAATGTCAATAAGAAATTTATTCCCTGAAGATCATCCCTGGTAACTCCATACAGCACATAATTTTTTGAAATCATCCTGTAGCTTATTCCGGCGTCAGCGTGCAGCCAGTCGTACAACTTAATTTCCAGGTTCAGCTGAGGTTCCCATACCAGCAAACTAGCTGTTCCATAATTCCTATTTTGATTTGCCACATAAAAATTCTGTCCCCCGCTGGCCAGCAGCATATCCAATGAAATATTAAACCTGGTATCATATAGTAGTAAATATTCAAACTCCAATCCCCCATAATTAAAATTCATCAGGATGTTTTGATCACTTTCCAGGTTAGAGTAAGACGTTTTTACCCCTCTGGTTAGAACATAATAACCTGCCCCAAGAACTATCTTTTTATCTATTATCCAGCCCGCTTTAACTCCAAGCACCAGTGATGACTGATCAATTAACTTTGTAAATTTTAAGACCGGAGCTGCAAAAGCCCCGCTTTCAAAATTCTGTGAAAAAGAACATTCGATTGAAACAATGATAATTAGTATTGTATATAAAAATTTATTCATCAGGATTAAATTAAAGTTTATTCCGCAAAGTTAATTCTCCAAAAATTCATATTCTAAGATAATTTTTCTTTTAATCTCAAAACAATTCAAAAAATAAATTGCCTAATTTACGAATTGGCGGATTGTTGATATATTGAGGGACAACATTTATATATTTAGACGCGACTTATTTCGGACACAAAGTTATGATGACTTTAAAAGACAGCAATCTTTTTGCTTTTAATTATTGATTTAACTTTAAATATTTATCATCCCACCTTATATTCCATTTTAATTTACAATAATTTTTCAGATAAAAATGAAGATACTAAAGTTTGGCGGGACTTCGGTGGGTACTGCCGTACGGATGAAAGAAGTTGCGGGACTTATTTCCGGAAATGATAAAAAAATAATAGTGCTTTCTGCAATGGCGGGAACCACAAATACACTCGCGGAAATCGCAGAAGAATTATATGCCAAAGAAAATGATAAAGCCGCGGATATTATAGATAAGCTGGAAAACAAATATTTTGCAGTCGTGAAGGAATTATATTCCGAAAAGGAATATATCGAGAAGGGGAATGAAATTGTATCGATTCATTTCACTTATATAAAATCTTTCACGCAGGATTTATTCACCCGTTATGAGGAGAGAGCTGTTCTTGCCCAGGGCGAGTTACTTTCAACAGCTCTGTTCCAGCTTTACCTGGAGGAGCAGGAAATAAAATCTATTTTTCTTCCCGCATTAAATTTTATGAGAATTGATACCAACCAGGAACCCGATAATTTTTATATAAAGGAAAATCTTGAAAGAGAACTCTCAAAGTATCCTGATAGTAATCTTTTTATTACGCAGGGATATATCTGCAGAAATTTATACGGAGAAATCGATAACCTTAAAAGAGGGGGAAGCGATTATTCGGCTTCTTTAATCGGAGCTGCAATCGGCGCGGATGAAATTCAGATATGGACGGACATCAGCGGAATGCATAACAATGATCCCCGTTATGTTGAAAAAACAAGCCCGGTTTACAGACTAACTTTTGATGAAGCTGCCGAACTTGCATATTTTGGTGCAAAGATTCTGCATCCATCAAGCATACTGCCTGCTCAGTTGAAATCCATTCCGGTCAGATTAAAAAACACTATGCAGCCGGATGATGAAGGAACCCTGATTTCATCAGAATCTTCCGGTGAAGGAATTAAGGCGATTGCGGCGAAGGATGGGATTACGACTGTGAAAATTAAGTCGGGCAGAATGCTGATGGCTTATGGATTTCTTCGCAGAATTTTCGAGGTGTTTGAAAGATACAGAACTCCTATTGACATGATTACCACTTCGGAAGTCGCTGTATCACTTACAATTGATGATACAACACATCTGCCAAAAATACTCGACGAGCTAAAAATTTATGGATCGGTTGAAGCATCCGGTGAAAATAGCATAGTGTGTCTTGTGGGTAATAATATTGTTGAACAGAAAGGCTATATAGGGAAAATATTTGAGGCATTAAAACATATTTCTGTAGGGATGATATCTTACGGGGGAAGCAGGCACAGTCTTTCACTTCTTATAAATTCAGCTGACAAAAAAGAAGTACTTCAATCACTGCACTCAAGTCTTTTTATGGAATAACCGATGTTTGACGAACAGCTTATCAATAAATTCAAACAATTAAAAACTCCATTTTATTATTATGATATCGGTTTATTAAAGAGAACTCTTGAAGCAGCAAAAAAAGAAGCAGGGAAATATGGTTATATTGTTCATTACGCAATAAAGGCAAATGCCAACAGAAAAATTCTTAATATAATAAATGATTATGGGTTTGGTTCCGACTGTGTCAGCGGAAATGAAATTAAAAGATCTCTGGAAACAGGATTTCAACCGGATAAAATTGTCTTTGCAGGTGTAGGCAAATCAGATGAGGAAATATTGACCGGATTGGATAATAATATCTTCTGCTTCAATTGTGAATCGCTCCAGGAAATGGAAGTGCTGAATGATCTCGCAGGAAAAAGAAATAAAAAAGCTGATATTGCCCTGAGAATAAATCCAAATATTGATCCTAAAACGCATCATTATATAACTACCGGATTGGAGGAGAACAAATTTGGGATAAATAAGTGGGAACTTGAAAATATAATAAAAGCGTTTAAGAAATTAAGGCAACTGAATCTTATAGGATTACATTTCCATATTGGTTCACAAATAACTGATCTCGAAGTATTTAGAAGTCTTTGCATTCACGTTAATGAGATTCAGGAATGGTTCCGAAGTCAT
Source organism: Ignavibacteriaceae bacterium (assembly GCA_035456745.1). Classification (GTDB taxonomy): domain Bacteria; phylum Bacteroidota; class Ignavibacteria; order Ignavibacteriales; family Ignavibacteriaceae; genus DATFVA01. Next base: position 877 of record DATICR010000433.1, on the reverse strand, counting down.
GAAATCGATTTCAACCATTTGAATGTCGGGGGAGGGTTAGGTGTCGATTATCAGGAACCGGATAAAAATCCGTTAAATAATTTTTCAGAATTCTTTGAAATTTTTAATGAATTTCTTGAATTAAGATCCGGACAAAAACTTCATTTTGAGCTCGGAAGGACGCTTGTTGCGCAAAGCGGAAGTCTTATTTCCCGGGTACTTTATATAAAAGAAGGGATTAATACTAATTTTGCTATTTTAGATGCCGGTATGACAGAGCTGATTCGCCCTGCACTTTATCAGGCTTATCATAAAATTGAAAATCTTACATCTGATAGAAATGAAGTAAAATATGATGTTGTTGGTCCAATCTGTGAATCTTCAGATACATTTGGCAAAATGGTTGTGCTGCCCGAAACCCATCGGGGTGATTTAATAGCAATAAGATCGACCGGAGCGTATGGTGAAGTGATGGCATCGCAGTATAATTTAAGAGATTATCCGGGAGTTGTGTATTCTGAGGAATTATGAATTATGATTCCTGGCACGAAGACGCCAGGACAATAAGGATAATATGAAAATCACATAATATTTAATTGAAAAATTGTAATTCTGAAATGACTAATTAAAAGCGCAAAGATTTAATTATGAAATTATACATTGGAACGAGTGGTTACAGCTACAAGGAATGGAAAGGGAATTTTTATCCTGAGGACATATCTGTCGATAAAATGCTTTCCTATTACGCAAAACATTTTTCAACTGTGGAATTAAATAATACATTTTATCGTCTGCCTAAACAGGAAGTGTTTGAGAACCAGGCATCAGAAGTTCCTTCCGGTTTCAGATTCTCAGTTAAAGTGCCAAGAAGAATTACACATATAAAAAGATTGAAGGA
>DATICR010000432.1:0-2176 GCA_035456745.1 Ignavibacteriaceae bacterium | reverse complement strand
ACCAAGTTCATTTACCATTTCATTAATATTATTCGTATTTATATCTGTGACAGACTGTTTTCGCTCTAGCCTTATTAACAAATTATTCGTTATCGGATATTCAAGTTTTACATTTGCCTGAGAAAGATCCTGGAATACATTGGTAGTGCCGCCTACAGAATACATGATATCCCCTGCTTTACCGACAAGATTAAATCTGGTAGTTGTCCCAACCTGTCTCAGTTCAACTCTTTTAATAACATCACCGAATTGTTTATTTAAAAAACCGCCGAGGACAGAACCCGCCAGAGAAGCTGCAGTTGAAGCAGCGGCATTTCTGTCCTGCTGTGATGCACCCTCAGTGAAATTACCGGTTAAAATAAAGAATACAGCGTCAGAAGCGGATTTAGTTGGATCGGGGACATTATTTTCAATATTTTTTGCGCCATAATAAACCGCGATATTGTTCTGTTCCTGTACAAGATTTTTACCAAGCTCTTTCAGAAATCCTTTGACCTTCATTTTTACTGCAACCTGCACTTCATTTTTTGAAGACGAATCACTTGCAGGATAATAATAGTCAATATATGTAGCGGTTATATCCAGATAAGGATTATCAAGCTGATTTTCAAATCTGATAGTGCCATCGGCTTCAAAAGTTTTTAGAAATTCAAGAGTCGAACCATTCAATAAACTTAATTCACCACTGGCAATAGTTGTTCCATTCCGTCTTTCATAATGAAAGTCTCCTTTCAATACTGCAACCAGATCCTGATTTAGTTCCTTTGAAAGGACGAAAGTTATTTGTGCTTCTTTCTCCAGATGTACATCAATTACATAATCGAAAGATGATGGACCGGAAGTACTATTTTGAACTTCATTATTATGTTTATGCGAAAGATCCACAAGTCTCTGCAATTCCTGTTCAGCTGGTGGATTTTTTGCGGTATCGTCGGGATTCACATATATAAAATTATTAGAATTATTCTGATAAGAACTTGAAGTCTGGGGAAAAGTAAGTTTTGCAATCTTCACATCAATAGGAAGCTGTAAAAATACTCCGCTTGTATCCAATTTAAAATTCATATTACCATGAGTAGCAATAACCAGGTCTCCGTATACAGAAGGACTGGCAGATTTACTGGCTTCACTCAATACCTTAAGGTCGCCGCTAAAATTAAAGTTAGAAGAAACAATACTCAGATTTCTTAATCCCGCCACACCACTTCCGGTCATTTGTCCACCATTTTTGGTGCCCGGGGCGTTTTGAATTAATAGACTATCCAATTTAAGCTGACCGGGAGTAATTGTAAGTTTTAAACCGGCATTATACTCAAGATTATTTTTTGCAAATATAAAAGCAACACTATTCAGCTCCAGCTTACCTTCAGGTTGAAAGTCATTAAAACTACCTATTATATGCAATTTTGCATTTAAATCCCCGCTTATCCGGTTTATGTCTGGGATGATATTACCCAAAGCTCCAAGTTTAAAGCTATCGGCATCAACACTTATATCCAGAGGAGCATCTTTAATAAGCCGGTTTTCCACTCCTATAAACGCCATATCCACCGGTACCTTACCTTCAATTTTTAATTTAGGATTTTGATAGCCTCTCAAAGAATCAATGAATCTTATATCGTTATTCAGAATTTTATCTTTGTAATCCAGATTAGCAAGCAGAGAGCCAAAATTTTTATTTTTGTATGTGACACTATCTGCATTCAACTTTATGTTCATTTCGGGTGCATCAAAACTTCCTTTTACTCCAACCTCAATATTCAGATAACTTTGTATTGCATTTTCAGGTCTTATTCCCAATAAATCCTCACTGAGCTCCTTCCCGGTAATACCGTTCATAGAGACGGTTAAATTCTGTGCACCCTTTCTTTGAAGAATACCCGCAATTTTTATACTTCCCTGCTTATGGAATAACTCAAAATCCTTAAACTCTATTCTATCAGGTGTATAAAAAATATTAATTGGAGTATGGTTAGCAATATCAAATTTATTGTACTTTACCGATAGGGTGTCAAATGATAAATCTACACCGGTGTTAAAATGCATCCGCGAGTAAATGCTCGCATAGAGGTAATTTTCAAGTTCTGCTTTAAATCCTACTGAAGCTGAATCTCCTTCAATAGCCAAATCGAGATGCAAGCCCTTAATGTCGGTTCCGGTAAAAATACGTTCAACA
>DATICR010000431.1:0-11118 GCA_035456745.1 Ignavibacteriaceae bacterium | reverse complement strand
GAATTCAGGAGGAATTAATAAAAAGGATATATAATACTGGTATACCTCTGATTGTTGTTTTAATGAACGGAAGACCGTTGACAATTAACTGGACAGCTGAAAATGTACCTGCAATAGTGGAAGCCTGGTTTCCGGGAAGTCAGGCAGGTAACGCAATTGCCCGGGTATTATTAGGATATTATAATCCCTCTGGAAAACTTCCCGTTACTTTTCCTCGCTCTACAGGACAAATACCGCTTTACTACTATCAAAAAAGTACTGGACGACCGTTTAATAAAGAAGATAAATTTACTTCAAAATATCTGGATTCACCAAATACCCCGCTCTTTCCGTTTGGTTATGGATTAAGCTATACTAAATTCATATATAAAGATATTAAAATCTTAAAGAACAATATTTTAGAAGATGATTCGAACCGGGTTTCCGTCGTAGTGAAAAATATGGGAGATTATGAAGGGGAAGAAGTGGTTCAATTGTATTTACGAGATGAATTTGCCAGTGTAACAAGGCCTGTAAAAGAACTGAAAGGATTCCGAAAGATAGTACTTAAACCTGGAGAGACAAAAAAAGTGGAGTTTGATATTGTCCCAAGGATGCTTTCATTCCCTGGCAAAGATATGAATCAGATAATTGAACCAGGTAAATTTACAGTTATGATAGGAGGAAATTCAGAAGAACTAATAAAAACAAGTTTTAATGTAACCGCAGGGAAATAGATTATATAAAATTGTGTAATCATCTAATTTGTAACGAATTACATTTTATAATTAAATGATATTCTATGTCTAATTTAATACTTAATTCTGGTAAAATTTCCAATAATGCGTTTCTATTTTTAATGTTAAGTATTATTATTTTGATCGATTATTCCTGTTCAGAATCTTATAAACACGTTCAATCAACATATTGTAATCCAATTAATGTCGATTATACTTATAGTATTGTAAATACTTCTAATAAATTATCTTATAGATCGGGAGCAGATCCGACTGTCGTTAAATTCAAAGGGGAATATTACTTATTTATGACTAGATCATTTGGATATTGGCACTCAAAAGATCTTGGTGATTGGGAATTTATCAGACCACAATCTTGGTATTTTGAGTCTTCGAATGCACCAACAGCCTGGTCATATAAAGATTCTATACTTATTGCTCTAGGTAATCCTTCTCAATACCAATGTTTAATATATACAGATAATCCATTATTAGGGAACTGGAAAGGAATACCTTCTATCATCCCTCACGAAGTTTATGATCCGGCTCTTTTTATAGACGAAGATAACAGGATTTATTTGTATGAAGGATCTTCTAATGTATACCCCATATTGGGAGTCGAACTGGATCCCAACGATTATTTTCTGCCAAAAGGTGATTTTAAGGAATTAATAAGACTTAATGCAAGCGATCATGGCTGGGAACGCTTCGGGGAAGATCATTCGGATTCTAGTATTGCCGGATACCTTGAGGGATCCTGGATGACAAAACATAATGGCAAGTATTTTCTTCAGTACGCTGCTCCGGGTACTGAATGGAATGTATACGGCGATGGAACTTTTATTTCTGATTCACCTCTTGGACCATTTATTTATGCAGAGTATAATCCTTTTTCATATAAGCCCGGTGGATTTATTAGGGGAGCGGGACACGGGAGCACGGTTCAGGATGTGAATGGAAATTACTGGCATTTCGGAACTATGATCGTTGGAATTAATTATAAGTTCGAACGCCGTATCGGAATGTTCCCTGCCGGCTTTGATAAAGATAACCAAATTTATGCTAATACAGCTTATGGCGATTACCCTCATTATTTGCCTTCATCTGTTAAGACAAATCGTAAAGACATATTCACCAGATGGATGCTTTTATCTTACGGTAAACCTGTAACGGCTTCCTCGTGGACTGATGGATTTAATGCAGAAAATGTAGTAGATGAAAACGTCAAAACATTCTGGACAGCTAAAACTAATTCTGATAATGAATGGCTTATCATCGATCTCCGGTCTGAATGTGAAGTTAAAGCGGTACAAATAAATTATTCCGATTATAATTCTGACATTTATGGAAAACGTGATTCAATCTATCATCAATATCTCCTGGAATATTCTTCTGATGGAAAAAATTGGAATGGCTTTGTCGATAAAAGACGAAACCTTAAAGATATACCGAACGATTATGTTGAACTTGATTCTCCTTTAGAGACCAGGTTTATAAGATTTAGAAATTTTCATTGTCCTACTCCATTCCTGGCTATTTCCGATTTAAGAATTTTTGGAACCGGATCTGGTGATATACCCTCAGTTCCATATAATTTTACTGTAGTCCGGCAAAAGGACAGAAGAACAGTTGTTATCAAATGGAACGGGATAAAAAATGCACAAGGATATGTATTTTATTTCGGAATCTCTCCTGATAAGCTTTACAATTCAGTAATGGTTTATAAAGATTCCACTTACCGGCTAAACTGTCTCAATACTGCCCCGCATTATTATTTCGCAATTGAATCATTTAATGAAAATGGAATCTCAAATAGAACGAAAGTGGTAGAGACCCAATGATTTTTTTGTCCTTAATTTTTTCGGAAGAAGTAATATGAAAAATCTGATTCTGATATTCTTCATATTGTTCATGTTAGTTTGCAGTAGTTTTTCCCAAACTGTGCTTGATGATTTTGAATCAGTGCGGAACTGGAAGATATATAAATCGGACGGAGTGGAGGCAAACGTTAAAACAGTTGAAGGTCATACCGGAAAATGCATAAGATTTGATTATGAATTCACTAAGGGTACAGGTTATGGCGGCATTCAAAAAATTATTCCCTTAAACCTTCCCGGAAACTATCAGTTTACTTTTTATATTAAAGCAGAATCCCCTGCAAATAATCTTGAGTTCAAACTGCTCGATAGTACAGGACAGAATGTATGGTGGACCATAGAAAAAAATTATGATTTTCCATCTGGCTGGACTAAAATTAAAATTAAAAAGCGGCATATTAGTTTTGCCTGGGGTCCTGCGGAAGATCAGACATTAAAAAGAATTGACAGATTGGAGTTTACAATTTCCTCTAATGTCGGGGGAAAAGGTTCCATCTGGATAGATGATCTTGAATTTGAACCTCTTCCTCCTGAAGATACTACGTCGATCATTCCAGCAGTTTCTGCTTCATCAGAACTGGTTGAAAATCCTGCTAAAAACATGACAGATAATAATCCTGATACTGAATGGAAGAGTGGTGATAAAAATAGTCAGAAGATTATTCTTGATTTTACTAAAAGAAGAGAGTTCGGAGGAATTGTAATCGACTGGGATGCAATGAATTATGCTAAGGACTTTGATATTTATTTGGCAGATGGTAATAAAGAGTGGAGAAAGATTTATTCTGTTAAAGGTTCGTTTAGAAAGAAAAGTTATATAAGACTGAAGGAAGAGGATGCCGACAAAGTGAAGATCGATTTAAAGAAAAGCAGCCAGGGGAATGGCTTCGGAATTAAAGAAATAAGCATAAAGAATGTTGATTATTCTGCAGACATAAATAGATTTTTTATAAATATTGCGAAAGATTCACACCGCGGTTACTTTCCCCGGTACTTTAATGAGGAAGGAACTTACTGGACGATAATTGGTGTCGATTCCGATCAAAAGGAAGCAATGATAAATGAAGATGGAATGATTGAAACAGATAAGAAGCATTTTTCAATCGAACCCTTTCTTTTTCTGAATGATAAACTAATTACCTGGAATGATGTTCAAAAACAACAGCAACTTGAAAAGATCGGCACTCCTTACAATAGAAATAGCTATTTGCCTATTCCTTCGGTAACCTGGAATTATGATAATCTTAATCTGGTGATAAAAACTTTTTCTGCAGGAGTTGCCAATCAAAATTCAGTATTATATATCATTTATACGCTGGTTAATACTTCCGTTGTCAATAAAAAGGGAACGCTTTTTCTGGCTGTACGACCATTTCAGGTCAATCCTTATTATCAATGGCTGAATTTAACTGGAGGTGTATCTGAAATCTCATCTATTAAATATGAAAACGAAAAAATTTTGGTAAATGATGATAAGACTATAATTCCTGTCACTAAGGAGGATAGTTTCGGAGCTGCAGGATTTGATGAAGGGGATATTACTACTTTTCTTGAACTGGGTAAAGTTCCTGGTTCACATAGAGTTAATGATGTCCGGGGATTTGCCAGCGGGTGCTTGAGTTATTCCTTTGAACTGGAGAAAAACGAAAGTAAAAAGATATATATAGCTGTTCCGTTCTATAAAAATGAAACAGGAAATTCTGCCGAATCGTTCGAGCCGTCTTTAAAGGAAGAAGCGATAAATAAATATTTGGATCAAACTATAAGTTTCTGGGAAAATAAAGTAAATCATATAAAGTTTAATCTTCCCCAATCTGCTGATAGAATAATAAATACGTACCGTTCGAACCTGGCTTATATATTAATTAATAAAGATTACGCAGGAATTCAACCGGGTTCAAGATCCTATGAACGCTCCTGGATAAGAGATGGCGCTTTAACATCTTCGGCTTTATTAAAATCGGGAATAATTGATGAAGTTAAGGATTTTATAAATTGGTATACGGCAAATCAGTATGAAAATGGAAAGGTACCCTGCGTTGTGGATACCCGCGGACCTGATCCTGTCTCTGAAAATGATAGCCATGGCGAAATGATTTATCTCATAAAAGAATACTTTAACTTTACAAAAGATACTTCCTTTCTGCGGACTAAAAATGAAAACGTTTTAAGAGCGGTTGACTATATGAAATCTCTGATAGCACAGAGATCTACTGATCATTTTAAAGATGGTAATGACAGTGTAAGAGCTTATTATGGTATTATGCCTGAATCTATAAGTCACGAAGGTTACTCTGCAAAACCAATGCATTCGTACTGGGATGATTTCTTTACTCTGAAAGGATTGAAAGATGCTGCTGAGATTCAAAAAATTCTTGGTGAGGATTCGCTTTATAAAAAGGTAAAAGCAATAAGAGATATTTTTAAGAAAAATTTATATAATTCCATAAACCTGGCCATTAAGACTAGAAAAGTAGATTATATTCCCGGATGCGTTGAACTGGGAGATTTCGATGCCACTTCAACCACCATAGCAATTTCACCCTGTAATGAATTAGCTAATCTGCCTCAGCCATATACATCAAATACATTCGATAAATATTTTGAATTCTTTGAAAACCGGAGAGATAATAAAATTGATTGGACTGCTTATACACCTTACGAAAACCGGCTGATCGGATCTTTTATATTCCTGGATGAACCCCAAAGGGCTCACGAATTGATTAAATTTTTTCTTGGGGATCAACGACCTCAGGGATGGAATCATTGGGCTGAAGTTGTCTGGAAGAATAAACGATATCCGGGATATATCGGGGATATGCCGCATACCTGGGTAGGATCTGATTTCATAAATGCAGTCCGTTCAATTTTCGTCTATGAAAATGAGTATGATTCAAGTATAGTAACGGGCGCAGGACTTTATCGCGACTGGGTAGATTCACCCTCCGGAATGTCGGTTGAAAACTTGCCAACTTATTACGGCGAACTGTCTTATTCGATTAAAAAAAATGAAAATAAATATGATGTTAAGTTTTATGGCAATATTACGCTTCCTCCGGGTGGAATAGTACTTAAAAATTTCATAACTGATCAGAAGCCTGTGTCTGTTTATGTCAACCATAAATCTGTAAAGGAATTCGATAAGAGAAATATCAGAATAAATGAATTTCCCGCTTTGGTGGAAGTTTCCTTTTAAGAATGTCAGAGAATTTTAAATGAAAATATTTATAACATTATTTATTACTATCATATGTTCTATTGGTGCTTCTGCGCAGGAAAATACAAACAGGCAAATTGAGGGTAAGATGGAGAAAGAAGTTACTCGGAATTTTTATATTAAATATCTCCTTTATCTTCCTGTAGATTATGATCAACGGGAAAAATGGCCGCTAGTATTGTTCCTTCATGGTTCAGGAGAAAGAGGGAATGATTTGAACATTGTGAAACGCAACGGTCCCCCGATGCTTGTTCAGGAAGGAAGAAAATTTCCTTTTATATTAATATCCCCGCAATGTCCGATGGATAAATTATGGGATCCTTTGTTGCTTACGGTTCTCCTTGATGAAATAGAAAATAAATTCAAAGTTGATAAGAACAGAATTTATATTACCGGATTAAGTATTGGCGGGGAAGGAACCTGGGAACTTGCGATGGCAACCCCAAAACGGTTTGCTGCTATTGCTCCTGTTTGTGGCAGGACAGGATCTTTGTACCTGAATGCCTGCATAATTAAAGATCTTCCGATCTGGGTATTCCATGGTGCAAAGGATGACATAGTTTCTATTTCAGAATCCGAAAGAATGATAAAAGCTTTGAAAGATTGTGGAAGTAATGTCCGATTTACTGTATATCCGGAGGGTAATCATAATGCCTGGACAGATACTTACAATAATGATGAACTTTATACCTGGCTTCTGGAACATCATCTGGTTGAAACAGCAAAATGAAGCGTGCAAAAACAATAAGATCCTTGAATGGTGAATGGAATTATTTTGCTGATAGTAGCAATAAGCTGACTTATGAACTGATAATTCAAAAATTGAAAAAGAAGAATCTTCGAAAGATTAAAATTCCTGTAAATTGGGAGGCCGCAGGAATGCATAATTTTTCCGGAACCATATGGTTTGCATTAAAATTTAATTTAAGGTCCGCTTTGAATGATTTGAAAATTCTGGAGTTTAGAGGCGTCGATTATTTTGCGGATGTGTGGGTTAATAATTCTTACATAGGACATCATGAAGGATATTTTCAGTCATTTTATTTTGATACATCCAATGTAGTTATTTCCGGTGAGAATTTACTCGTGGTCAAGGTAAATTCTCCGAAAGAGAAACCAGGAGAAGTATGGCCTGATAAGAAGAAACTTATTAAAGGTATTTTTAATCATCACGACTGCAGACCCGGGGGCAAAAGCTTTGAATACGGACAGGATCAGAATACCGGGGGTATATGGAATGATGTGCTGCTTTATTCAGTCGATAAAATATTCGTAGAATCTGTTCTTGTCTATCCCCGAATCGATTTTAATAAAAATAAAGCAGTAATCAAAGTATCCCTTTTCTCATATAAGAAAAATAATACCATACTGAAAGATACACTTGAGTTTAATTTTATTTCTGCATCGGGAAGAAAAAATAAATTCCGGAAGGAAATTCAATTAAAGAAGACTAAGAATAAATCTGATTTTGAATTTGAAATAAGCAATCCTGAATTATGGTGGAGCTGGGATACCGGAAGAACAGATGTATATAAATTAAGCATATTAGGTAAATATATAAATGTCGAAAATGTAATTTTTGGTATTAGGGAAGTTAAACTAAATGACAGGGAGGAATTCTTTTTAAATAATAAAAAAGTTTTTCTGAGAGGCACCAACATAATTCCCGCTCAGTTATTATCGGAACTGAGTAATAAAAAGATCAATAAGCAGGTTTCGCTCGTAAAAGAAGCAAATATAAATATTATAAGAATGCATGCCCACATAAACAGGTCCGAATATTATGAGGAATGCGACAAACAGGGGATAATGGTATGGCAGGATTTTGCACTTCAATGGACATATGATGAATCGGCGGAATTTATTTCTAATGCCTGTTCTCAGATAAAGGATATGATAAATCTGCTATATAATCATCCGTCAATAGCATTCTGGTGCTGTCACAATGAACCCGGTCGGCAGATTGAATCACTTGATCCTTTCTTATATAAGTCAGTTTCAAAATTGGATAGTAATAGGATAATCAGAAAGGCTTCTAACTACGAAGAACATGCTTACGATGGCTGGTACTGGGGAAATAAAGAACATTTTATCTCAAGACCCATGGGACCGCTTGTTACGGAGTTTGGTGCACAGGCAATTCCACAGTTGGAATCATTGAAGAAAATAATTCCCGAAAAGGATATATATAAACCTGATAGGTCAATTTGGGCATATCATAATTTTCAGTTCGAGCAGACATTTAAAGTTGCAGAGGTTAGTTTCGGAAGCAGCATTGATGATTTTATTGAAAATTCACAAAATTACCAGGGGGCACTCTTAACGACGGCGATTGATTTTTATAGGAGAGGGAAGAATAAGGACATTACCGGAATATTTCAGTTTATGTTCATCGACTGCTGGCCTTCAATAACCTGGTCTGTTATCGATTTTTATGGTAAGAAAAAGAAAGGTTATTTTGCTATGCAGAAAGCTTTTCAACCTGTTTATGTTTCAGTATTTGTGAGGCAGAAGAAATTCTCTGCCGGTCAAAAGTTAGAACTGGATTACTGGGTAATAAATGATAAACCGGAAGAAATACTTTCTTGTAAATTAATTTTTATGGTCCGGAAAGAAAAGCTGGTTGAAATTCACTTTGCCAGTATAGGCGGAGACTCAATCGTTAAATTTAATGGGGATGCAAATGATATAAAGCTGCCGGATAATCTCAGAACCGGCAAATATAATATTGATGTTTTATTGTTCCATAATAATGGTATTTTATCTAAGAATGATTTCGAAATTGAAATAGTATGATCTTTAAGTATAAAAAGGTTTGCCTGTTTACTGCATTAATATTTTTGTCTTTTATTGCAGGCAGCTGCAATAGAATCGATCATAGGACGACTGTAATAAAATTCTGGGCGATGGGTACCGAAGCAGAATATGTGACATCTCTCGTGCCGGAATTTGAAAGGGAAAATCCTGGAGTCAAAGTAGATGTTCAGCAGATTCCATGGAATGCCGCTCAGGAAAAGCTTGTAACTGCATTTGCAAGTGATAATACTCCCGATATCTGTCAGCTGGGTAATACATGGGTACCCCAGTTCTCCTCACTCAATGCTATTATCAGCTTAAATGATTTCATAGCTAAATCAAAAATTATTTATAAGGAAAATTACTTTCCGGGTATCTGGGATACGAATGTAATTGATTCCTCAGTTTATGGAGTGCCCTGGTATATCGATACGCGGGTTATGTTTTACCGGACCGATGTTTTTGAAAAAGCCGGTTATAAAGAACCGCCGCGAACCTGGGATGAGCTATATGATCTTTGCAAAAAGATTAAAGCACTTCATCCCGGTCAGGATAAGTATGCAATTTATTTACCAACGAATGAATGGAATGCATTTATAATTTTCGCTCTAGAGAATCAGGCAAAATTGCTGAAGGATAATAATTCCCGGGGAAATTTTAGTTCAAAGGAATTCAAAGAAGCATTCACATTTTTAACCGGCTTTCATAAGCAGAAGCTTGCTCCGCTTGGAATTTCACAGGTTACCAATGTCTACCAGGCATTTGTCGAAGAATATTTTTCCATTTATATCTCGGGCCCCTGGAATATAAATGAATTTAAAAAATGGATGACGGGAAATCTTGCAGATAAATGGTCAACAGCACCAATGCCTTCCAAATCAGGCGAAAGATATCCGGGAGTATCACTGGCCGGTGGATCGAGTCTTGTTATCTTCAAAGATTCAGAACATAAAAATGAGGCGTGGAATTTTATTGAGTTCCTTTCGCAGACGTCCACTCAGCTGGAATTTTATAGACTGTTGTATAATTTGCCGGCAGTCAAGGAAGCCTGGAAGGATACCTCACTTACAAATAATAAATATATTAAAGCATTTTATGAACAGTTTAATAATGTTGTTGCGACTCCCAAAGTGCCTGAATGGGAACAGATTGCATTTGCTAAGGTTCAGCAGTATGCTGAAATAGTTGTACGTGGAGCTATGACTGTAGACCAGGCGCTTGATAATCTCGATAAAGATGTGGACAAAATACTCGAAAAAAGAAGATGGCTTTTGGGCAGATCAAACTAAATTCTAAAATCAGTTATGAATAAATCATACTCATTTTCATCTAATGCTGCGTATTTCTTTCTGACACCGGCTGTTGCTTCAATACTAATCTTTTTTTTCATACCGGTTATAGCTGCTTTTATAATGAGCTTCACGGATTTCGATATCTATGCTTTGGCAAGTTATGATAATGTAAGATTTATCGGTTTCAGAAATTATTCGCAGCTCTTTGATGATCCTTTATTCTGGCAGTCGCTGGCTAATACAGTTTATTATGTTGTTCTTGCGACTCCGCTGTCTATTGCCGTATCACTCGCTGCCGCATTACTTCTGAATACAAAGCTGGTTAAGTATAAGGGGATTTTCAGGTTAAGTTATTTTATTCCTTACATAACAACACTTGTTGCGGTGGCGATCGTTTGGAGATTTATCTATCATCCTAAATTCGGAATCTTAAATTATTTCCTCAGTTTATTTGGCATCCAGCCGTTGGACTGGTTGGGAAATCCAAACCTGGCTATGCCGGCAATTGTTTTAATGTCGGTTTGGAAAACATTCGGATACAATATGATCATTTTCATAGCAGGATTACAAAATATACCGGAAGAGCTGTATGAAGCTGCATCAATTGAAGGAGCAAATGAATGGCATAAATTTAAAACTATAACCATCCCGATGCTTGCACCTACAACTTTATTTGTAAGTATCATAACTATTGTCGGGTATTTCCAGTTATTTGCTGAACCATATATAATGACGCAGGGAGGACCGTTGAATAAAACGCTGAGTATTGTCGGGTATATGTACCAGGAAGGTTTCCGCTGGTGGAATATGGGATATTCGGCGTCTATATCATTCGTGCTGTTTTTTATAATTCTGATTGTTACAATACTGCAATTCAAACTTCAGAGAAATCGTTTGGCATAAAAATGAAAAAATTTCTTTTATATATATTTCTCGCAGTGACTTCGGTGATAACCCTGGTGCCGTTCATCTGGATGATATCTGCCTCCTTTATGCCCGATGGTAAAGCAAGTGTTTACCCACCCGTATTTTTCCCTACTGAATTTGTCCTTGATCAATATGTTCATCTGCTTACAAGATTAAGTGTCGCCCGAAGTTTTCTGAATAGCATATTATTATCTTCAATTGTAACTTTCTTCTCGTTATTCTTTAATTCGATGGCCGGTTATGCATTCGCTAAGTATAGGTTCGTAGGGAAAAGTAAACTTTTTAATTTATTA
>DATICR010000430.1:0-3415 GCA_035456745.1 Ignavibacteriaceae bacterium | reverse complement strand
ATAAATTATTTGATAACTCAAAAACTCTTTATAATACTTTAAGAGAGATCGATGCTGCATCCAATGATAAATCGGTAGCAGGAATTGTGCTTAATCTTTCGGGGATGGAAATAAATAAAGAAATGATCTGGGAGCTGCGCGAAAAACTTGAAGCATTCAAAGATAGAGGAAAACACGTTGTTGTTTATTTAGACCGCGCCGGAATCGATGAATATTATCTTGCTTCAGCAGCCGATAAAATAATTATGAATCCTGAAGGAATGATAACTCTTGAAGGATATATCTGGGGAAGGCAGTATTATGCGGGACTGCTTGATAAGCTCGGAATTGGTTTTACCGAATGGAGGTACTTTAAGTTTAAATCTGCTATGGAAACCTTCTCCCGTAAAAATATGAGTGAAGCGGACAGCATCCAGTGGAAAGCAATAATAGATGCTTACTTTTCGGTAACGAAAGACGGTATTTGCAGAAGCAGAAAAATTTCATCCGCTGAATTTGACAGTCTTATGAATGAAGTAGCTCTCTTTCTGCCTGAAACGGCATTGAAATATAATCTTGTTGACACTCTGGCAAGGTGGGAGGATATAGATGATCTGATTACCGGATATGAAGGAGAAAATAAAGCATTGGTCAATCCCAATTCATTAACGGAATTTGAGCTGCCGAATGATGATTACTGGGGGAAGAAACCCGAAATTGCAATCGTATATGCAATCGGGGAATGCGCTATGGATAATGGAATAAAGGCGAGGGAGCTTGTCAAAGTCATTAAATCACTTTCGGAAAATTCCGATGTTAAGGCACTGGTATTCAGAGTCGATTCACCGGGAGGAGACGGACTTGCTTCGGATATTGTAGCAGAAGCAATTAAAAAGTGCAAAGAGAAAAAACCGGTCATTGTGTCACAGGGTTATGTAGCCGGTTCGGGAGGTTACTGGTTGTCGATGTATGGTGATGAAATTTATGCCGCACCGAATACCATTACCGGTTCCATAGGAGTAATTGGCGGGTGGTATTATAATAAAAGTCTCAAAGAATTTTTTGGTGTTTCAACGGACCTGGTACAGATTGGAAAACACGCTGATCTTGGATTCGGGATGAGAGTCCCTTTTATTAATGTACCACTTCCAAACCGTGATCTTACTGAAGATGAAATGCAGAAGGCAGAGAAGAGCGTTAAAGATATGTACCATGATTTTGTGAGCAAGGTTGCTTCAGGAAGAAATATGACTTATGATGAAGTTCAGGAAATTGCACAGGGAAGAGTATGGTCGGGCATCGACGGGAAAGAAATAAAAATCGTGGATAAACTGGGCGGACTATATGATGCAATAAATGAAGCTGTTGATAAAGCAGGATTAAAAGGATCCCGTTATGAAATTACAGAATACCCGGAGGCTCCCTGGTTTAATTTTGATGCATTTATGCCAAAACTTTTCGGTATTGATACACAGAGTAATCCTGAAATTGAACATCTTTTGTTCAGATTAAAATTCAACGGAATTCCGCTTTATATTCTGCCGCTGGAGGATATGAACAGTGATTTTCCGGTGGAAAATTTTTAATTCAGTTTTTACCACAGAGGAAACAGAGAGAACAGAGTTCTTAGCTGGGCTGCCACGGTCAGGTTGCTGTTTGAATTCCAAACCGTGGCAGCATTTCCATTTATTCAATCATTCTTTCATTCAATTTATTCTTCTTCTACTTTAATCTTTTTACTTTAATCTTTTATCTTTTATAATGTTTCCCCTATTTCCTCCGTTTACTCTGTGGTTAAATTAAAATGATGGACAATTTCTGATAAATGCGTTAAATTATTAAAGGTTCTCTTTTTCATAATAAGGAACGGGGGATATATGTTCAGTAAAATTGTTCTTTTCTTCGCATTTTCTGCAGTAATTCTGTCAGCTCAAACTTCTACCACTTACGGAAACCTTATACGCATCCCATTTGATGCAGTTCAAATAGATCCTGCCGATACAATGGGCAGCTGGGAGAGTGCTTTGAATAGTTTTTCACAGTACGAGGATGTAATACATACTCCTCAAAAAACTTATTTTGAAAAACTATCAATGAGTAATAATCCAATATATCCTTTTACTGAACTCACTCTTGAAGATTTTATAAATCAGACATCTGACACTTACGGGAGCTGGATCGGAGAATATGATGTGCCCGAACCTTATATTTTAATTAAAACTCAACCATTCTTTATCGGGAATGGCACCTGGTTAATCAATGGTGTTCACAATATGGCATTTCTGTCGAATGACGATAAGATTACATTAATTCCAAAGGAAGGTGTTCACGACCTCGTTTACATATGCGGGAAGATAAATGATAAATATCTTATAGTTTATAAAAAGGAAGCTTCCGGTCTTGCATATGATTTTTACCTTGCCGATTTATCAACTTCTCCCGATATAGACACAATGATCGCTGAAAAAATGTTTTTTGACAGAAACATTGCCCCTTATAAGATGAAGCATTTATTTGATTCATTGTATTTAACAATCGAAGATTCATTATTTTCGAATTACCCCAACTCATTTGAAATATATAATCTGCAGGGTACTACCTTTTATTATCAGAAAAATTTAAATGGGATGCCTCAGTATATCGATGACTGGGACTATAATGACAGCGTATTATTTATTTATTCTTCCCACAATCTCTATAAATTCAGCCTTGTTCAGGGCGATACTTCATTCATACAGACACTGGTTACTCCAATCGGAAATCAGTTTGCCAGGAATCATAATTTTTCCTGTTTCACATATATTCAAAATGACAGCTTA
Organism: Ignavibacteriaceae bacterium; assembly: GCA_035456745.1. GTDB lineage: Bacteria > Bacteroidota > Ignavibacteria > Ignavibacteriales > Ignavibacteriaceae > DATFVA01. The sequence goes on along the minus strand of DATICR010000430.1, from coordinate 617 downwards.
TTCGTTTTTAATAATGATATTAATAACCCTCCGCAGTTAATTAATGCTGTTGATATTGTAAGCCTAAGAAATCCCGGGGGTCCTATTGTCGATTCACCATATGTTTATCTTCATCAGACTACTTATTTTACAGATGTTAAAGATAAACCTGAGAAACCATTAAGTTATAAACTTCAGATATATCCTAATCCTTTTAATCCTTCAGCGAATCTTGAATATACAATTCCGGAAAGAGCAGTTGTCAGGATAAAATTATTTGATGTGTTGGGCAGTGAAGTGAGGGAAATATTTAATGGAGAAAGTGAAGCAGGAACGCATCGAATAAAAATTGATGGGAAGGATTTATCATCAGGGATCTATTTCGTGAATTTTGTTTCTGAAAAGTATGTGGTGACAAAAAAGATCGTGATGCTAAAGTAGAGAAATTAGATCATTAAGATTGAATGATTGAATGATTGGAGGCTCACTTTAACAAATCGAGATTAAGATATATGCTGCTGCTATAAAGAAAATAATTATTCTTTCCGGGCATTGTCAGCAGATGGTTCTGGTTTTGCCAGGCAAAAGCATCACGGCCGAGAATAATATCAGTGAATTTAAATCCGAAGTAAAACAAG
>DATICR010000429.1:0-2185 GCA_035456745.1 Ignavibacteriaceae bacterium | reverse complement strand
ACCAATAACAGCGAGTGTAGTTAAAAATTGTGCATGTCTATCGCGCTGGATAACCTGTGTTGAAACCGGTGCCGGTTTCAATCCCATTTTTTCACAGACATATTCTTCAACTTTTGGAGACAGATGTTCAAAAGTACCTACAGCGCCCGATATTTGACCCACGCTGATTTCTTCAATAGCTTCTTTCAATCTTTTAATATTTCTCTTAGTCTCTTCATACCAGAGTGCAAACTTTAACCCCATTGTGGTAGGTTCTGCATGAACACCGTGAGATCTTCCAATGCACAATGTATTTTTATGTTCCAGTGCTTTTTCCTTTAATGCCAGTTTAAGTGATACGAGTCTTTCCAGCAGCAATTCACCGGCAGTTTTCATTTGAAAGGAGAGAGTGGTGTCGAGGATATCTGAGGAAGTCATTCCATAGTGAATGTGTCTGGATTCAGGTCCAACATATTCAGCAACATTTGTAAGAAAGGCAATAACGTCGTGTTTAGTTGTTTCTTCAATTTCCAGTACACGTTTAACATCAAACTTAGCCTTCTCTCTTATAACATTGACATCCTTCTCAGGGATTTCTCCCATACGGCATCTTGCCTCGCAGGCAAGAATTTCAATTTTGAGCCAGGTTTCGTATTTAAATTTATCTTCCCAGATTTTTCCCATTCCCGGAAGAGTATAACGTTCTATCATTTATTTATTCTCCAGTTTCATTTGAACAGTCATTGGTTTATTATCTCTCAGGATATTTAAATTAACAGTTTGACCCTTTCGGAATTCCTGGAACACACCTATAATAGTCTGGTCGTCATTTATCCTATAATTGTTAACCTGCAGGATTATATCGCCGACTTTCAAACCGGCGCGTTTTGCGGGTGAATCCGGTAATATCTGAGTAATGATTACTCCGCGGGCTTCTTCCAGGTTATAGTAATTAGCTATCTGTTCATCTATCGACTGTATTCTCATACCAGGATCAAAATCCCTGTCGATTTTCCCTTTATCTTTTAATTCAGCAATAATTGTTTTTATTTTATTTATTGGAATGGCAAATCCAAGACCAATACTTCCCTGGGCACCGCTTCCACCCGTAAAAATCAGGGTATTCATTCCAATTACCTCACCCTCGCTGTTTACCAGAGGTCCCCCGCTGTTCCCTCCGTTTATTGCGGCATCCGTCTGAAGCATATTTATATAATACCTGTTGTCAATTGGTTCAAGGTTCATTCCGGTGGAACTTATTACTCCAACTGTAACCGTCGGTTTATCATTAATTTCAAACAATCCAAAGGGATTTCCGAGTGCGATAACCCATTCACCTATCATTACGTCATCTGAGTTACCGAGTATTTCATAAGGCAGATCGGATGCATCAACTTTTAACAGGCAGATATCAGTAATAGGATCTGTTCCAATAACCTTTGCATCATAATGTTTTCCGTTTGTCAATGTAACTGTGATCTCAGTTGCATTTCCTGCAACGTGGTCGTTTGTTACAATATAGCCATCGGGAGAGATAATAAATCCTGAGCCAAGGCCTTTTATTTTTTCACTATAAGATCTATTATTAAAAAACTGACGGAAGAACGGATCATCGAAAAAAGAACCGAAAGGATTACGGTATTGGCGTATCTCTGTAACATTAATTCCTACTACAGCAGGACTTACCTTTTTGACCGTTTCAGTAATTATATTATTACGCGAGCTGGAAATTGTCGAATTATTTTGTTCCTTCTGCTGATATGCTGTAAGTGAATAACCATCTTTTGTGACGAACAGTGGGGTGTTACTAGTCGTACGCACTATGAAAAAGATCACGATTATGATTACAATGATTGATGAAATTATCAAAACTCTTTTTTTATCGGTTATCATCATTTTGCCTTCCTGAGAAAATTTTTGTCCTTAATAAGATCTTTCAATGGATCAATGTGTCTTACAAATATAATAATGAAAAGAGCCATACTAAAAAGAATCAGTTCGCCATTTGTTGCTGCATGCGGGAATGAATATTTAACCGCAATAGTTGATGAATTAAAAATAATTATTAATGAACCCACAGTAGCCCAGATATTCGCCCAGGAAATATTTTTCCGAAACAGAAAAATCATAACCCATATTAATAGCCATAATAATAATGCAAATGGAAAAAGAAGAACTGCGCCTCCGGCAGCCGTAGCAAGACCGC
>DATICR010000428.1:0-2156 GCA_035456745.1 Ignavibacteriaceae bacterium | reverse complement strand
AGGAAATAATTATGATGCATTAAACCACTAATCCTGCCTTTAACACCAAGATATATCGTAAAGGGAGCTAGTGTCCAATCCATTCTATCAAGTTTTTCGTCACTGAAGTTTTTTCTGCCTAGGATTTTCCCTCTGAAGGAGGCGGCATCTGAATTTGATATAAAAATATCGGCAACCCATTCCTTTTGGCTATTATCAACCAGGGAGATCAATCTACTATTTGTGCTCCCGGAAGAAACAATTTCCGTGTTGTAAAAAAACTCAACACCCCTGCTTCGGAGTATTTTTATCAATTCTTCAACCATCCTGTACATCCCGCCTTCTATCTTCCAGTACCCATCGTGCTTCATTTCTGTATAATTTAACAGCGAATAGATAGCCGGTGTCTGAAAAGGAGTTGAGCCGAGGAAAAAGGCTACCAGCGAAAAAATTATCCTTACCTCCTCAGAACTGAAATTACGTTCAACTTCTTTCCACATATTTCTGAAAAGGTAAGGGAGATGTCTGAGGGGAACTCTTGAAAGCCTTATCAAATAATCCAGAACGTTATCATAGTTCGATTTTATGACTTTATCTTCGGTATCGTGAAAGAATTCCCCTGCCTTTGAGAGGTATTTTTGTACCTTGATGCCCAAACCAGGTTCAATTTCCTTAAATTCTTCCTCTAGTTTAGCCAGATCTTTCCATATTCTAAATGGTTTGTTATTCCCTTCAAAGAAAACCTGGTAAAGGGGATCCAGCTCAGTTAAATTCAGCGGATTTTTCACACCTGCGCTCTTAAACAATTCCTCAAGCTCAAAGCTCATGCTCATAAAGGAAGGACCAACATCGAATGTAAATCCGTCTTTTTTTAGCTGATTTAATCTGCCGCCAGGACTAGAATTCTTTTCTAATACTGTAACTTTGTATTCCATTGAACTTAACCTAAGGGCTGTTGATAAGCCTCCAAGCCCCGAACCAATAATTATTGCTGATTTCATTTAATATTTCCTTGTACAAACACAACGTAATAGCAGATTAATTAGTTCCTTGATTTGAAAAAATCTTACCTTTTCTAATAAAAGTGAGGGGATTTTTATTAAATTCAACAATAATTAATCAATTATATGGGGGAAATTTTCTTAGAATATTTATTCATTTATTTTTGGATGCGGAGTCAGATTTTTTCTGCATAGACAAATTAAAGCTAAAGCAAGGAGGAATTTGTGGCCTCAGTCGATGAATTGAAGAACAAAGTTCAGACTGCATATAAGGAATGGGAAGAAAAAACTTATTATAAGAGCACATCTGTTTTTCCCGAAAGAGAAGAAGAATTTTCAACAATTTCATTTACTCCGGTGAAACCGTTGTATACTCCGAATGATACTGAAGAGGAGAAATATTTGGATAAATCCGGATTTCCGGGGCAGTATCCGTATACACGTGGAATACAGCCTTCAATGTACAGGGGGAGATTATGGACTATGCGGCAGTATGCCGGTTTCGGGACTGCAAGAGAATCAAATCAGCGTTACAGGTATTTGCTTGAACAGGGAACAAGCGGACTTTCGGTTGCTTTTGATTTACCTACTCAGATTGGATATGACAGCGATGATCCGCTGGCATACGGGGAAGTAGGAAAAGTCGGAGTTGCCATCGATACTCTCGCCGATATGGAAATCCTCTTTGATAAAATTCCGCTTGATAAAATTTCAACCTCGATGACTATAAATGCTTCTGCTTCCGTCCTGCTTGCCATGTATATCGCGGTTGCAGAAAAACAGGGTGTTTCAGAAGACAAAATAAGCGGAACAATTCAGAATGATCTGCTGAAGGAATATATTGCCAGAGGCACATATATTTTTCCGCCTAAACCTTCGATGAGGATTATTACAAATATTTTTGAGTACTGTGCAAAGGAAATTCCTAAATGGAATACTATCTCCATATCAGGTTATCACATCAGGGAAGCAGGATCAACCGCGGCACAGGAAGTGGGATTTACTCTTGCTAACGGGATCGCCTATGTTGAATCGGCTCTTAAAGCCGGATTGGATATTGATGATTTTGCTGGACAGCTTTCTTTCTTTTTTAACTCACATAATGATCTGCTTGAGGAGGTAGCAAAGTTCAGAGCCGCGAGACGTTTATGGGCACGAATAGTTAAAGATCGTTTT
>DATICR010000427.1:0-2583 GCA_035456745.1 Ignavibacteriaceae bacterium | reverse complement strand
AACTAACGCTGCTTCTATAAAATTCATTATTGAACGGACGGTTATAAGTGAAATAAGAAAATAGGATTTTTTCATCGGCGTCGCAATCATTCTTCTTAAAAGTTTTTTTGAACGCGTCTCGATAATGCCGTATCCTAATCCCCAGACGGATGACATCATTATTCCCATTGCGATTAGTCCCGGTATGAAAAAATCAATGTAACGGGTGCCTTTTAATGTCAGAGGTTCAATATTTTCTCTGCTGGTTTGTACTTGATTATTCCTGCTATTAATTACTCTCGAAAGATTAAGGTAAGTTAATTGAGCATCGGAATTTACAGGATCGAAATGATATTCGGTTTTATTGCCTTTCTGTTCAATAATAAGATTTATTTCACCTCTTTTTAACATTACTGTGGCATCTTTATCTGTACTTCTCTGAAAAATATAGGTATTGTTCCCTAATTTTTTATCTCTGAGAGTAATTTTGTACTCTGACTTGCCGCCCTTATTATCTTTAACCTTTTCTGTCCTGTTAAGAAGAAATTGTTCAAATACATTTGATGAATCCGCTGAAATGTCTTTCTGATCGCTTACGACTGCAATCTTATGAACAGTGTCCATCTTCTGCGTAAATGCTAACCCTAACCCCAGTGCCATAAGAATGGGGAAGACAATTCCCCAGAATAATACTGCCGGTTGACGCATCAGCGTCTTTGCATGCATAATGAACAAAATCAAAAACTGTCGTGAATTACTGCTATGCATTCAGATGTCTCCCTGTCATTGAAGTAAAAAGATCATCAAGAGTTTTTCTCCTGCTTTCAAAATTTCTCAGCTCGATATTATTCGATTTTAGATAATCAAGAAATGCGGGGAGTTCTGATTGTATATCTTCAAGAATGATTGCTCCTTTCCTGTTGATCTTATCCCAGCTTATATCGAAAGACAATTTGTTATTCATAAATCCTTTTATTTTTTCTTCATCTCCTTCGGGCACAAACTCAATTATTTTTTTATCATCACTATTTAAAAGTTCTTCACGTGTTCCTTCCAGCAGAATCTTGCCGTTATCTATAATAATTATGTAATCGCATAATTGTTCCGCTTCTTCCATATAATGTGTAGTAAGAATCAAAGAAGTGTTTGATTCCTTTTTTAATTTCAGGAGGATCGCCCAGATTTCTCTGCGGGCATTTGGATCAAGACCGGTTGTCGGTTCATCCAGCAGAAGAATTTTGGGATTATTAAGCAAAGATATTCCAATTGCCAGTTTCTGCCTTTGCCCTCCTGATAAATTTACGGTGTAAGATTTTCTTTTTTCCGATAGATCGATTGATTCAATAATTTCGTCTACTCTTTGCTTTCCAAGTTCATAGAAGCTTGAAAAGAGTGTCAGAGTCTCTTCTACGGTAAGCTTATCAATAAATCGCGTTTCCTGGAGTGAAAGTCCTATCAGCCTGTGAAGTTCATTTGAATGTCTGTCCCATTTCTTGCCGAATATATGGATTTCACCGTAATCAGGTTTCTGAATTCCCTCAACCATCTCTACCAGGGTCGTTTTGCCCGCGCCGTTTGGTCCCAGCAGTGCAGTAAATTGTCCCTGCTGAATAGTAAGGTTCACTCCGTTCACAGCCTTTACAGCTTTGAAGGATTTATAGACATCCCTCACCTCAATTGCAGGAATATTATCCGGAAAATCAGATTTACTTTCCATTACTCAAAAAAGAAATAAAATAAGTTTTGAAATTAAAAGAAGATAAGAAGAAAACAAAAAAAAATAGATGGGTGATGTTTGATGGATGATGGGTGATGTTTGATGGGTGATGTTTGATGGATGATGTTTGATGGATGATAGGTTGTATAGTATTCTAAGTAATATTTTTGATTTTGTGGCAAAGATTTTAATCCATAAGAATGTGGCTAAACCCCTGAAGCTATCTGGAATTTTTAATGATGCAGCAGGCAGGGTTTTGCCGTTGGCTTTTAGCCAACGGGTTTATTTCATCCTGAATATCCAGGCTTTAGCCTCATTTAGAGTTCTACTATATTAAACATTTGGATGGGTGATGTCTGATGGGTGATGGATGATGAGATTATGAAGTCAAAATTTAAGAAGTGATTTATCATCAATTAAAAAGTGCTTCTCCCTTAATGATTCTCGTTCTTATGAGTCCATAAAAAGAATATTTACCGGTGTATTTCCATCCAAGATGATTACCGCAGCGGCTGCAAACTGCATAAGACCATGCATGTTTAGCGAACCAGGTAAATTCCATAGTTCGATCACCCAATTCCCTGCATCCCTCAGCTTCAGAAAATAGTATTATATCAAAATGATAGCCGGTAGGATTTATGAAATGATATTCACTTTGATTATTAAATTCAAATCTGTCTTTATCGGTAGTTATTTTCTTATTACAGGCCAAACACAACCAGTCATCAGCTTTCAGTTCTGTCTGAGTTCTGACATCAGCTTCCGGTTCTGAGATCACTTTCTTTTGCACAGTGATCACTTCTTTCTGTGTGTCTGTTTTTTCTTCTTCCGGCATTGAAATCACTTTTTCTTATATAATTAATTAATTAAAAATAAATAAATGTTGT
>DATICR010000426.1:0-12344 GCA_035456745.1 Ignavibacteriaceae bacterium | reverse complement strand
ATAAAGTTATTCTTCCGCGCCGGCATTTTCTGGTGAAGATGTCTTATCCCAAAGTCGCTTATTCATTAATGAATTTGTGATACCAACAACAGCGGAATCCACTACAAAATCTCAAAATCAGGTTAAAGAGAGGTAACATCAAATAAAATTTGGATATAAGCTCAAAATTAAAGTTTATTAATTCTTTTTTAAGAAGTTATTCATTTAATAAGAATAGATTTTTGGTGTAATTAAAATTTATTTAACCAATATTTTTGAAAGGCAAATTAAATGAAAACCCGTTTAATTTTTGCATTATCGATAGCTTTAATATTCTTTAGCACCAGCATATTGACTTATTCTCAGACGAAAAGCAATACTACGGAGAAAAATAATACCACGCAGGTAAAACAAGCTCCCAAAACTACAGTTAGTCATCTGGATAAAACCTCAAAGGTTGTAAAAACTGCAAATTTGAAAGCAAATAAAACAGAAATGACTAAAAAACCAAAGACTGAGAAAACAAGTAAAGTTAAAGGAACTAAAGTTGAAAAAACCAGAACTTCCAAAACTGTTAACAAAAAAGAGATGATGCATCATAAAAGAATGGAAAAAAAGACCACCAATACAGAGAGCAATACTCCTCAAAAGAAATAAATTTACAGATTAGTCTGTAAATTCAAAGGAGAGTGTAAAACTCTCCTTTTTTTTATATTTTTCATATATGAAAATATTAGTTGTGGAAGATGAAAAGAAAGTAGCCTCTTTTATTAAGAAGGGGCTTGAAGAGGAATATTACTCTGTTGATCTTGCTTATGACGGAAAAGAGGGTTTGAAATTAGCTTTGGGTGAAGAATATGATTTAATCATCCTTGATATTATGCTCCCGCTTAAAGATGGAATTGTATTACTTAAAGATATCCGTTCTGATAAAATCAACACTCCCGTACTTTTATTGACAGCCAAAGATACTGTGCGTGACAAAGTCGAAGGCCTCGATTCGGGTGCCGATGATTATTTAACAAAACCTTTTGCCTTCGAAGAGTTACTGGCCCGTATAAGAGCTTTATTAAGAAGAAATGAAGGAAGAAAATCACTTTACCTTAGTGCCGGTGATCTGGTTCTTGATACTCAATCGCATAAGGTAACAAGGTCGGGTGTGGAAATAACACTTACCCCGAAGGAATATTCAATTCTGGAATATTTGCTGAGAAACAAAAACCGCGTTATCTCACGAACATTGCTTTCCGAACACGTTTATGATTATCATTTTGATTCCGATACTAATGTTATTGATGTATATATTAATAAACTCAGGAATAAAATTGATAAACAATTCGATACTGCACTCCTCCATACAATCCGCGGCGTTGGCTATATAATTAAAGATAATAATTAATATTTATTAATAATTCTTTAAGAGAAACTTAATCCTTTTCCGCTATTTTTGAGGTGAAACGATTATATGTGTACCTCCTTTAAAGATTAACTGAAAAGTTATGACTGGTTAAATAAGAGTGAATGGTATCCGGTAGATATAGGAGGCCAGGGAGAGCATCTTTTGCTCTCCCTTTTTTTATTAATTGTAAGCTAATCCGGAAAAGTTTATAATACGGTGTGTGAGTTGGAAAATTTAATGCATATAAAAGATCATATTAAATCCACACGATTTAAAACAACACTATGGTATTCCGGATTATTTCTTCTGCTGGAAGTGATAATAGGGATTACTGTATTTCTTTATCTTAAGCATAGCCTCGAACAGGATCTAAACCATTCTTTAAGCAAACAGGCTGAGATGATTTATAATTTTGTTGAGGAAAGCAAAGTTGATCTTTCCAGCTTTACGCCTGACTCTATTTATTCTTCTTCTGATGAATTGGTTTATGATCTGATATTTGAAGCTGTTGCATTAAATCCCCGGAATAATTTCGTGCAGGTGGAGCTTCAGAATAAAATGCTTTTCAAAACCCAGAACCTTGTTGACCAAAATATTCCGTTTCCTGATATCCCGCCGGATAAAATTGTAATAAAGAATATTCAGAATGACCGCCTTTCAGACTCTCCTATAAGAGTAGCATACCTGAAAAAGAAAAATTATGAAATTACGGTTGCTTATCCATCTCATCTTATTGATGATACTCTTGCTAAGCTGACCGATATTTATATACTAATTGCTCCGCTGTTCTTCGTATTGTCTATTATCGGAGGTTCGGTACTATCTGCCGGGGCATTATCAAGAATAGATGAAATCACAAGAAAGACTGATGAGATAACCACGCGTAATCTTAATGAGAAAATTCCTGGTGAAGAATTTAATGATGAGTACGGAAGATTGGTTTTCACTATGAATAAGATGATCCAGAGGATAAAAACTTCGCTGGATTATAAAAATCAGTTTTCGATGGCAGCTTCACACGAGTTAAAAACCCCTCTTACTATATTGCGTGGAGAAGTCGAGGTAGCATTGCGTCATCCAAAATCTTCAGAACAATACCACGACATACTTAAAAGCAATTATGAAGAAATTCTCAGACTTATAAATATTGTCGACCGGTTATTTTTTGTTTCTCAGTTTGATAATGACCAGCTTCGTATAAATAAAAGGGAAGTAAACCTTTCTTCTTACCTGGGAAGAACTCTGGGTTCACTGGAATATCTTGCCGGAGAAAAAAATAATCCTCTTGAGTATGAGGCTGAAAAAAATATAGACGTTGAGCTCGATCCTGATTTGATGCGCCAGGTACTGACTAACCTGGTTGAAAATGCAATTAAATATGGCTATGAGAATGAGCCTATAAAAGTTACAGGCTGCAGATCGGATAATAAGATTAAAATTGCGGTTACTAATAAAGGTGATGGAATTCCTGAAGAAGATATTCCAAGGATTTTTGAAAGATTTTATAGAGTTGAATCATCAAGAAATAGAAACACCGGAGGTACCGGCCTGGGTTTGTCAATTGTTAAATCCATCATCAAACTTCATAACGGCGAAATCTTTGTTAAATCTGTCCCCGGAAAAGAAACTGAATTTTATTTCCTGCTCCCAATCGTCAATTGATTATTGACGATTGAAGATTTGATGAATTCCATTCTCCAATCATCCTCTGCGCCTCTGCATCTCCGTGGTGCCCTCTCAATCGTCAATCGCATATCGACAATCATAAATGCCCTCCCAATCACCCAATCTTCCAATCATCCTCTATGCCTCTGCGGTGAACTCCGACACTTTCTTTTCGAATTGAAGATAAAGTGATAAACCCTTAACTTTAAGATTCAATTTTAAAATAAATACTACGATCAAATGAATAGGGAGTTAAATTAATGTCAAATGCATATTTTAAATTACAAGTACCGGTAAATGAGCCTGTTTTAAACTACGCTCCGGGTAGTCCTGAAAAAACAGAATTGAAGAAAAAGCTGACGGAATTGCAATCAAAAGAGATAGAAATTCCATTAATTATTGGCGGAGAAGAAGTAAGAAGCGGCAAAACCGCTGAAATAAGAGAACCTCATAATCTTTCCAAAAAACTTGGTGTTTATCATAAGGCTGGGGAAAAAGAAGTTAAGATGGCTATTGATGCAGCTCTCGAAGCAAGAAAAACATGGTCCGAAATGCCATGGGAACATAGAGCTTCTATTTTTAATAAGGCAGCAGAATTACTTTCTGGTCCATGGCGCTCCACTTTAAATGCCGCAACAATGCTCGGACAGTCGAAAACAGCTTATCAGGCAGAAATCGATTCTGCCTGCGAACTGATAGATTTCTGGAGATTTAATACCTATTATATGACTCAGCTGATGGGTGAACAACCCTATTCTCCAAAAGGAATGTGGAACCGGCTGGAATACCGTCCTCTTGAGGGCTTTATATTTGCAGTAACTCCTTTCAACTTTACATCCATTGCAGGCAATTTACCAACAGCACCTGCCATAGTTGGCAATGTTTCTTTGTGGAAGCCTGCATCCAGCGCTGTTTATTCAGCATATTTTTTAATGAAGCTATGGGAGGAAGCCGGACTTCCCAAAGGAGTAATAAATTTTATTCCGGGTTCCGGAAGCCAGGTCGGCGATCCCGTTATGGCGAGTCCTGATCTTGCAGGAATTCATTTCACCGGCTCTACTGCTGTCTTCCAGGGTATGTGGAAAACCATTGGTGATAATCTTCATAAGTCAAAATATTATCCAAGAATTGTCGGTGAAACCGGAGGAAAGGATTTTATCTTTGCTCATAATTCTGCTGATGTTGATGCCCTTGTAGTTGCTGCTATCCGCGGCTCTTTTGAATACCAGGGACAAAAATGTTCTGCGGCATCCAGGATGTATATTCCAAAATCGATATGGAATGAATTTAAGAATAAGTATACAGCCGAAGTTTTAAAAATCAAAATGGGTGATATAGAAGATTTCTCTAATTTTATGGGTGCAGTGATAGATAAAGGTGCTTACAGCAGTATCAAATCATATATCGATTATGCCCAATCTTCTGAGGATGCAGAAATTATTACCGGAGGCAAATGTGATGATTCAAAGGGATATTTTATTGAACCGACAACAATTGTAACTACAGATCCGGCTTTTAAAACAATGCAGGAAGAAATTTTTGGTCCCGTTCTTACTATATACGTTTATGATGATAATAAATTTGATGAAACTCTGGAGCTTTGCAATACAACTTCACCTTATGCTTTAACAGGTGCAGTATGGTCGCAGGATAGAAGTATACTTATTAAAATGTCGGATAAGCTAAGAAACGCAGCGGGTAATTTCTATATAAATGATAAGCCGACTGCCGCAGTGGTTGGTCAGCAGCCTTTTGGCGGAGGCCGTGCGTCAGGTACAAATGATAAAGCCGGAAGCGCAATGAATATAATGAGATGGATGACGGTGCGAACTATTAAAGAAACATTTGTACCCCCGAAAGATTGGAAATATCCGTTTATGAATGAAAAATAATATCTGGTTTATGGACGGGTCATTTTATCATTGACCCGTCTATGACCTCCGACTTACACTCTATTTACAACACTGCTTGCAATTAACTCAATGAATTCCTTTTCAATTTCAAATCCTTTATTTCTTGAATACCATGAATGCAGCTTCTCTGTCCATACTGATTTTTCAAGGTCTTCTTCTTTCCATTGGTTTATTAAATTTACTGCTGCTTTGGGACGCGGTCCCCATCTGAACAATTCATCACCTGAATTATTAAAGGCGATTAGCTTTGGAATGCTCCTGGTACCATTGGTTAAACATTGATCCATAATATCAGGATTTGAATCTCTTAATATTACTCTCAGGGTTATCAAAATATTTTCTCCGGCAATTGCCGCAATGTAAGGAAGATTCTGAGCCGAATCACCACACCAGTTTTCAGTAATAACCATCCATAACTGAGGTTCTGAAATTTCATTTATGATGTTTTTCAGTTCATCACTTATTTTATAGGTTCTCGTAATTCTTGAGCTTCGCTGCAGGTTTAAAACTTTGAAATTGAACCGGGATAATTCTTTGTCCTGTAATTCTGAAATATTTGTCTTCGCTATTTCTTCAATAGTGCTGTTTATAAATTCAGTATAGCTCATCCCTTTTTCAATCAAACGGTATTTTATGACATTAAAATTCATTATTCTCCCTGTATCTATAATACATTAGAAGCAAAAAACAGGAACAGGTTTCATTTTATTACTGAAAAAATTTCACTGTTTATATTGTAATATGGAAGATTAAACTTTTCCAGCGTGTAAAATTGTGTGCTTCCCTTGTTGACACCTTTAACTGTGATCTCAAGCCCGCTGTTACCTTTATTTATTAACAAATAATTAAAGGGTCTGGGTGATGGCCCGGTATAATAATCGTGATGAGCATCAGGACTATTTCTTAGAGTAACTCTTGGTCCCCCTCCTCCGCCTGAAATAATGAATGTCTTGCCATTTTCAATAAATCTTTCATAAGTATGTGCATGACCGGTTATAAAAGCAAGGGTTTTCTTTGATTGTACAAATGCGGAAATGAAAGCCGTCTGCACCTGCATCTCATCTCCTGTAACCAGACTGTTGGTATAAGGTGGGTGATGCGCAAATACAATTACACCTTTTATAGACGGGTCATTGTCAAACAACAGCAGCTTGTTCCGGAACCAGTTTATTTGATCCTGCCATTGACTTGCAGAATACTCCCCATCGTTTGAATCCAGAAACACCAGGGCAATGCTGTCACAATTTTCAGTATACCAATGGCTGCCTTTTATTACCGGAAATCTTCTGGATAGAAATTGAAGCGCAATTCTATCTATCCCAAAGTATTCATGATTACCAATAACAGGGAAAACCGGAATATTTTTTTTGTTTATAGGAACCATCAAACTGTCAAAATCTCTCCATTGACCCTCATTGTCTCCTTCAAATACCATGTCGCCCAGCAATATCACAGAACCCGGATCCTGTTCGCTGATATTTTCAATTATCTCTTTCCGTTCAAAATCATTGCTCTCCCTTCCAATCATAGATTCCCATACGGATGTTCTCTGGAGATCACCTACAGCAATTATCGGGAAAGTACAGTTATTTTCAATTGCTATAGAATTACCATCCGCCGGAGAATTTGTATTTAATGAGAAACCATTGAATATAAATAAACCGGTTAAGGCGAGATAAAAGACAATAATTCCCGTTTTTTTGAGCATTTAACGCGTTTTTCTTCTCATAATTATACTAATTTAATGAAATACACTATCCGAATTGAGTCATAAATCAGGTATATCATTCCCCCTCTTACTCTTTATCTTACTCTTACTCAAAGTCTGGCATAGCCAGAACCAAAAAAGAATTACTCTTATTACTCATTCTGGAAAAGATTACAAATAAAAAGTTATTTATTCAAATGTATTGTCAAGTTAACACTACAATTAAATAGTCATGATTTCAAACAAGTCCTTCCAATTCCAGGGGAAGGACTACAGGATGGGGTCTATTATCAATAAGAACTTATCCCATATGGACGGTAATTAATCAGACTTTCTATGTAATTAATTTTTCTTTCCATTTTGTACAGATTTTAAGAACTAAAGGATTCATCTTACTCTTTTATCAAAAGATGACATCTTTCCAATTATTGTTCCATTAGTGAAAAGATGTCATCTTTATAGGGCTGTCACGGTCTGTTATCAGTTTTCAAACCCGAACCGTGACAGCATTATACTTTATAATTTTTGTTGGCATTTTATCTGATTCAGGCAGGGATGAGTTTAAATTTGCCTATTGCCTACTTTTTCTTTACCGGTCTGTTATCAGCATTTATTTTGTGCAGAATTTAAGAATTAAAGACTTAATCTTACTTCCAGGTTAACACTACAATTAAATAGTTATGATTTCAAACAAGTCCTTCCCATTTCAGGGGAAGGACTACAGGATGAGGAATGTTATCAGTCTTCAAACCCGAAACGTGACAGCATTATACTTTATTATTTTTGTTGTCATTTCCTGGCAGCTTTGTGGCAATCACGCAAAAATATTAATTATTATTAAAATACCTCTGAGGAATTGGTATTCGTCCTGCATAACCGGCTTTAATATCATGATAATATTTTATATCGTCTTCATCATTTCTCCAGCAGAGGAAAACTTCTTTCCCCTCAATTACAGAAGGAAAATCAACCAATCCCATTGTGAAATTCCAATCTTTATAATAACAGCCTATTTCCTGAAGCTCTGATATAAATCCGTTTATATCATCCATCATTTTTTTTATCTGGGGATCATCGTCCACAATTCCAAGTTTATCCTCTGTAACGAGCCGGATTTCACGGGATGTCCTGAGAATATCATCTACAATTTTTCTCACAAGCGGAAGTGTACGGCGCGCATCTTCCGGTGTAAAATGTCTGATCGCAGTTACCATTTGTTAAAACCTTCCTGACATAAGCACTTTTAAATTAAGAGAAGTAATAATCTAATAAAAGTTAAAAATTTCTATTCTGCTCCAGCCACACCCAATTACCCAATCCTAATCAACCAATCCTCCATATTATTCATAAAATCGATCTCACATCTTACTTTTTCTGTTTTATATTTCACACCTGCAGCTTAATTATACTCGTAAATTCAATTATAGTAATATTCAGGAAATGATAATGAGAACCATAAAAACAAGCATATTGGTGATATTAATATTTTTATTACCGGGTATGAATGCATGTAAAACACAGA
The DNA here is from genome assembly GCA_035456745.1 of Ignavibacteriaceae bacterium. Classification (GTDB taxonomy): domain Bacteria; phylum Bacteroidota; class Ignavibacteria; order Ignavibacteriales; family Ignavibacteriaceae; genus DATFVA01. Next base: position 4,158 of record DATICR010000426.1, on the reverse strand, counting down.
AACAAGAGACAGAAAATCTGACAGATTTTAATAGACTAAAATGGATAAATAATTTCTGGCAGGGTGAGCAGGGAGATGCCAAAATTACTGAAAACTGGAATGAGAAAAATCCCTGGTTAATGGAAGGTATAAGTTATACTACCGATAAAACAGGGAACCGCGTTTTTTCACAGAATATGCTGATCGAACAAATAGAAAATAAAATTTATTTTGTTATAATTCTTCCGGGTAATCAAAGACAGAAATTTGAGCTGGATTCTATATCAGATACCTCTGCAGTTTTTAAGAATGAAGAGGATACTTATCCGCTGACGATCAAATATATGCACACTTCTAAGAACTCAATGATCGTATTGCTTCAGGGAGAGAATGAAGGGAAAATGATGAATACTGAATTGAAATACGCAAAGCAATAGGAACCATTTCTTCAGACATCAGGTTATTCATCCTGAAGTTTAAAAGCAGCAGATGCTGAGGCGGATTTACCCGTCTCAGCATCTTTAATATTGAATATTATCTTATAATCGCCGTTCTGGTAAGTCGAATCAAGATCAAACTGAATTTCAACAGGGACGTCAATAAAACTCTCATCATTTACTTTATCCTCGGTCTTGCTTAAGATAGATTTTACTGTTTGTCCATCCGGTTTAACAAGGTCAATACTGTAAGAAATTTTAGCAGTGTATTTATTGTCTTTTTCAGTCTGCTTAAATCCCTTCACACGTGTAGTAGCATCAACCTCCCAGCTTTCACCCAGGTCATATGCAAACGCTTCGGCATTATAAACTTCAAGCTTCTCTTCTTTTTTCGAACATCCCGTAATAACTATAAGAAGTAATATTGCTGAAATCATTAATGCTTTCATTGCCGTCTCCTGCAGTGAATATGAAAAAATTAGTTTAATTTACAATCATCCAATCATCATTCATCCCTTCAATCATTCACCCATTCAATCATTCATCCATTCACCCATTCAATCATTTCGATGACCGGGCAATTTTTTGCTGCTTACTACCTACTGTTTACTATTTACTGATTTAACCGTTACTTTTTCCAGACTGCCTATTGCACTTTTGCCTATTGCATCTGCCTACTGCCTGTTGCTCCTGTTCTGCCTGTCGAAGCGCAGCGGAGATCCCGCCCCGCGGAACTTTTTCTGTCTATTGACCACTAATTCTTCTTCTGGAATTCCTTCATAAAGCTCACCAGATCTTCCAAACCTTTTTTCGGAAAAGCATTGTAAACCGAAGCACGAAGTCCGCCGACAGAACGGTGTCCTTTTAATCCGCTGAAACCATTTTTGGTGGCTTCATCAACAAGTTTCTTTTCCAGCTCTTCGGAATTAAGATTGAAAGTTATATTCATTAATGAACGGCTGTCTTTTTCGGCGTGACCTTTATAATAACCGCCGCTCTCGTCTATACATTTATAAAGAATATCAGCCTTCTCTTTGTTTGTCTTATACATTGCATCAAGTCCGCCGTTCTTCTTCAGCCATTTTGCCACCAGGCCGATAATGTAAACGCCGAATACCGTCGGTGTATTGTAAAGCGAGTCATTTTCAACGTGTGTCTTGTAATTCAGCATCGTATGAAGTGAATCCTGGCTTCTCTCAACCATATCTTTTCTTATAATAACAAAAGTAACACCGGAAGGACCCATATTTTTCTGAGCCCCGGCATAAATAAGAGCATATTTATTTATAGTAATCTTCCTTGAAAGTATATCTGATGAAGCATCGCAAACCAGCGGTACATTTCCAGTTTCGGGTTCATACTGAAATTCAGTACCGTAAATAGTGTTATTGGAAGTAAAGTGAACATATGCCGCACCTGCATCCAGCTTTAATTCATCCTGTTTGGGAACCCTTTTAAATTTTCCTTCTTCCGTTGAAGCGGCAATATTTATTGTACCGACTCTTTTTGCTTCCTTCAGTGCTTTCTTTGACCAGCTTCCGGTTATAATGTAATCGGCCTTATTTATTGGGGGCATCAGGTTCAGAGGAACCATTGAGAACTGTAGACTTGCGCCTCCCTGCAGAAAAAGAAGAGAGTAATCATCGCTTATTCCCATTAGCTCTTTTAAATCTGCTTTGGCGTCGCCAATTATTTTATCGAATGTTTTGGAACGGTGGCTGATTTCAAGAATCGACATCCCAACTCCGGGGAGTGACATTAAGTTTTCCTGAGCTTCCTTCAGAACTTCTTCCGGCAGTACGGCCGGACCGGCACTGAAGTTATAAATTCTTTTTTCCATATCTATAAATTTCCCTTCTGATAATCGATTTTTGTTAAATAAAGTTTAAATAGTATGAACTAATAATCCGTCCCTGAGTTTGGGCTCAAACCAGGTCGATTTCGGCGGCATTATTTCACCTGCATCTGAAATCTGCATCAGGTCATTCAAAGAAACAGGATACAGAGAAAATGCAACAGCCGCCTCTCCGTTGTTTACAAGCTTTTCAAGTTCTTTCGTTCCGCGGATTCCTCCTATAAAATCTATCCGCTTGTTTGTTCTCGGGTCATCAATATTCAGTACCGGGTTCAGCAGAAAATCCTGCAGAATGCTCACATCAAGAGTTTCCGCTACTGACTTCGATAGCTTGTTGCTTGCCAGTACCGAATCCCTTGCTTTCAGCATATACCACTCGCCGTCAAGATACATCCCGTAATTCCTTTTCGTCGCCGGCTCTTTGGCAGAAGATTTTTCTACATTAAATTTTTCACTAACCTTATTCAGAAAATCATCCTTCGAAAGATGATTCAAATCGGCAACAACCCTGTTATATGGTAATATGTTTAACTGCTCAGCCGGAAAGATAACCGAGATAAAATAGTTATATTCTTCATCCCCCGTATGATTTTTATTCTGCGCCTTCCTTGCATTTCTTGCTCTTGCAGCACTCGCTGCACGGTGATGGCCGTCTGCAATATAAAGATGTTCAATTTTTCCGAACTCACTTATAATTGTTTTATTAAAATTGTCGGGCACAATCCACACCGTATGCCTTATTCCGTCAGGTGAAGTAAAATCATACTCCGGCTTATTTTCCTTCATTGTCTTATCAATAATCTTATTTATTTCATCTTTACCCCGGTAAGTTAAAAACACAACCCCCGTTTGAGCTTCCGTAGTCACTATATGATTGGTTCTGTCGTCTTCTTTTTCTCTCCTCGTTTTTTCGTGTTTTAGTATTATATCCTTTTCATAATCATCAACAGAAAACGTTGCTGCAATTCCCACCTGGGACTTTCCGTTCATCACCAGCTTATATAAATAGAAATGAGGAACATCGTCAACAACAAGCGGGGCCTCTTTTTTCAGCCTGTTGAGATTTTCCTTTGCTTTTTTATATACTATTTCCGAATAAGGATTTACATTATCATCCAGTTCAATCTCTGAACGGGTCACTCTTAAAAAATTTAAAGGATTTCCATCCGCCTGTTCTTTTGCTTCTTTTCTGTTTACAACATCATAAGGAACACTTGCCACAATATCAGCTTTATCTTTTTGGGGTCTCAATGCTCTGAAGGGTCTAATTACTGCCATATTTAACAGATCTCCATAAAAAGTAAAAATTTACGTCATTAAAAATCCATAAAATATCGTAAATATGCTATTTATTATGGTGGGAATAGAAAATAAAAACATCAAAAATTGCATAAAGGTTTATTAGCATATCGCGAGGGGAACTATGGGATAATTAAGGTCAAACAAGCTATCTGATAGTCCTCTTTAAGTCCTTTACAGTCCTCTTTAAGTCCTTTTTAAGTCCTTTTCTGAGATTTAATTAGTTGAAATAATTAGCAGGAAGTAAATTCAAAAAGCTGCAGGTTAAGAATATCCCTCTGTACATTCTGATCACTCATTAAAAATTTTAATGTGGACAAAAGTAGGAAAATTGGAAAACGAAATCAAATTACATTGACGATTGAGGATTGAAATCTTAGAACAAGAAAGATTGAGGATTTTTACCTGCAAACGTAACACAAAGGAAACACAAGTTCGTCAATTCCATGGACTTATCCGGGGAGTTCTTCGCAGGCGAAACCGAGACTGCTGATTCCGTTGACTACTTCTTCCATTTTTAAATTTTCACCGGTTACTCTTACAACTTTGTCGGTGTCTTCAAGATCAATGGTGCATTCTTCTATTGGA
>DATICR010000425.1:0-20488 GCA_035456745.1 Ignavibacteriaceae bacterium | reverse complement strand
TTTGTTTTTCTGTGAGGCTGCCAGACTTATCTTTTAACGTCTTTCCTTCGATATATTCCATTACGATGAACAACTGTCCATCAAGTTCCTGTATATCATATATTGTGCAAACATTCGGATGATTCATTGAGGAGGCAGTTTTTGCTTCCTGTATAAATCTTGCCTTTTCTTCTTCTGTTGCCGTAAGATGCGCAGGCAGAAATTTAAGTGCAACGAAGCGGTCGAGCTTAGTATCCTTTGCTTTATACACTTCCCCCATACCTCCGTGTCCTAATTCCTCCAGTATATTATACTGAAGGATTGTTTTACCAATCATAATACATCACTCTGTTTTATCTTTCATTTTTATCTGCCAACTCCAAAAACCAGTTATCAACCAAAGTTATAGGTGTTTGTAACTTTTGTCCATTTGGCACAGCGGCTATAATTTCCGACAAATTTTCTTTCATATCGTATAAATGTGAAACATTTACACTACCAGGCTTAAAAATGATATAAGGTTTTCCAGGTGAAAGAGAAGAATTTATTTCATTTACCTCAACCGCCATTATGTTATTTTCATGAGCAACAAAGTAAATAGTTTTACCACCATTCGTCCATTTTGGCAATGTTCCCCCATCTTCAGATATTTGCCATTTACCACTCAATTTGGCCGGGTTGTCGGGATTAAATGGAATTATATATAACTGCTCCTTTCCGGATTCATCTGAAGTATATGCAATCCATTTCATGTCCGGTGAAAATGTTGCAAATTGTTCATTAAAATTTGATGCGAGTAATTCTACAGGTTTTTTATCGCCGGCTTCATTTAACAATACAATATCCCAGCCGCTTTTGTTGTTAGCAGAATTTATTGCCATGAAGAGAATGTATTTTCCATCGGCAGAAATATCTACCGCAGCTTTAGTATAAGCAGATTTGAATATTAGTTGAGCATCACCTGATCCATCCGCATTTTTAATATATCCATCAAAGACCCCATTAATAATGCTTGAACTATACAGAATCTGTTTCTCATCTTTTGTCCAAATAGGAACAATATCTCCTTCTTTGTTAAAAGTCAGTCTGGTAGAAACATTTCTATTTAAATCTAGAGTCCATATATCTATGTTCTTTTCCCCCACATCATACAAATCGTAAGCAATTTTATTTCCATTGGGTGAAAACACAGCCGAGTACATCGGTTTCTGGTTGAACAGATTTTTAATTTCATTTCCATTCTTATCGAGGAGAACTGTTCTTTCATCATTTTGACTTGCATTCAGATATATCAGTTTTCCATTTTGAGAAACAGAAAATGTTCCCGAAAGCCGGATATCATAATATTGAATATTTTCTGTAACAGGCATTGCTTCTCCCTCAATCTTCAATTTATCCGGATCGAATTTCTGTGCCAATAAAATGGACTGGCGAACAAAAAGTAAAAATCCATTAGCATACTGACAATTTGATGATGCACTAATAAGTTTTTGAGATTTATTATCACTTATAGAAGATAAAAAGATCCCATCAGGTGAAGAAGAGCCGGTTGAACTGTTTTCAGTTGAGTAAAGGAAATGATCCCCATCCGGTAGAAAATAAGACCATCTAAGACTCTGATTTTGATTAGTCGTATCAGATTTAATAATTTCGTCAATCTTTCCTCCGGATGAGGGAACTTTATAAATTCCTCCTGTCGGGTTGGGAGACAGAATTATTGTTCCATCTGAGCTCCACGATCCTCCTCTGCCATCATTAATGTCACAAATGGGCAGAGAGGTGCCGGCGTCAAGAGAAATTTTCATTAATTTACTTTTATCAAAATAAGCAATGGTTTTACTGTCCGGGGACCAGAAAGGATAAGCATTGTTATTTGCATTTGTTAATGGTCTGGCTATTAAAGAATTAGTAGGTCTAATCCATAATTTTGAAGTTCCGGTGGAATCTGTTCCAATAAAAGCAATATACTTTCCGTCAGGCGAAATTGCCAAATTGCTCCCCAAATTGTTATCATAATTAACACTATGGGGAGGTAGAATGGTTGCTTTAATTTCCTGAAGTTCATTTTCAGATTTGCTACTCCCTTTAAAAAATAATAGTAAAATTACAGCAACAAAAAGAACGGCGGCAGCAGACCAGAAAATTTTAGGATTATATAAGAAATTCCTGAACAGGTTTTTTACCTGTATCTCACCTAAAGATGTCTTTTGAGGATTAAAATTTGCTGTAGCTTTACTTACCGTCTTATAACTCTGCGAATTTACATCATAAATTCTGCTTGTTCTGGATCCCGAATGTCCTCTTTTAAGTTTCCTCAAGTTTCTGGCAAGTTCTTTAGCAGACTGGCATCTCTCATCTTTATCTTTTTCGAGACATTCACTTATTATCTCATCCAGCGCAGGATCAATTTCAGGTTTAACCGTTGAAACAGGTGGTGGATCTACATTTACGATTTCATACATTATTGCTGTCTCATGTATGCCCTTAAATGGAGACTCCCCGGCAAACATTTCATAAAGAACGACACCAAGGGAGAAAATATCTGTTCTATGGTCAACCTCCAATCCCTGAACCTGTTCGGGCGACATATAACCCATCGTTCCCATAGTCGTACCAGCTTTAGTCAGTCTACTTACGTTGCCTGATGTATAAAGCTTAGCAAGGCCGAAGTCCATAATCTGCACTATCCCGTCCTTCCTCAGCATTATATTCTCGGGTTTAATATCCCGGTGAACAATCCCCTTTTCATGTGCAGCACCCAACCCATCGGCAATCTGTGCGGCTATTTCAATTATTCTTTTTTCAGAAAGCCTCTGCTTATTTTCTCTCAATGTAATCCCGTCAACAAATTCCATTACAATGAACAGCTGTCCGTCAAGTTCCTGTATATCGTGTATAGTACAAACATTCGGATGATTCATTGAAGAAGCTGCTTTTGCTTCCTGTATAAATCTCGCTTTTTCATCAACAGTGGAGGTAATCTGAGTAGGTAGGAATTTCAGAGCAACAAATCTATCAAGTTTTGTATCCTTTGCTTTATAGACTTCACCCATTCCACCCTTGCCCAACTCTTCAAGTATTTCATAGTGTAATACTGTTTGTCCTACCATTATGATATCCTTTTAATATGAATCATAGATTATTAAATTTAATCTATTATAATTTTGCTATTCTTTCTTTAGCATCATTTAACTCAGGGGATGTAAAATCAGCATCCTTCCATATTTCCAAAAACTTTTTATATTCTGATAAAGCATTTTGTTTGTTACCTTGTTTCTCATAAGCGATTCCCAGCCAATAATGCGCTTTGACTGCCGGTATAGGCCAATCATATTCAGCTCCAGGAATAAAAGGTATTATGAAATTATCCCCATTTTGAGGCCACTCACAAATTCGTTTGAGTTCTGTGATTGCTTCTGATAATTGACCTGTTTTTAGAAGTGTCACGGCATAGAAGATATTTGGTTCGTAATTGGGCGGAAGTTCCTGAATAACTTTCCTGTATTTTTGAATTGCAAGATCATATTTTCCTTCCTCATATGAAAAGAGAGCGGCTGAATAGTCAGCAGTAACCTGTAGAATTGGAGTGACATTTTTAACGTCTTTTTGTATATCATCAAGAACACTTTGAGCTTCTGCAGATTTCCCATTTTTTATCAGAGACCAGACCAGGTAATCTCTTCCGCAAATCTTATCTGAAGGATTTTTCTTCAACAAGCCCGATAACTGTTTAGCAAGTTGAAGCATTTCAGGGTATTTTCCCATTTCGTAATAAAGGTTTATGAGGATTAACAGCCTGTCACTTTTGGATATCTCCGCATCAGGGAGTCCCAGTATTTTTTTCTCTACATTTTGAAGTTTCCCCTTATGCATATCAATAAACGGAAGAGTATTTCCACCTTCCTCAAAATATTTTTCCGCATCATTATAGTTTTGGCTTAGAACAGATAAGTAACCAAGCTTACTTGCAGAAGAAAAATCTGAACGAAGCTGAATTGCCATTTGATACGATGCACGACTTGAATCATAATCGCCAAACCACGAATAGATATCACCCCTGGTATCGTACGGATTTGGTTCTGCAGGGACCAGATTTACGTATGTATTAACAGCGCTTATAGCCTCCTGTCTTTTTTTGGCCCAGGCAAAAGAATATGCCAGCAAGTTCCAAAGGGTCTTAGAGTCTGGTTCAATTTTAAGAGCACGGTTAAATACTTCAATTGCTTTATCAGGATTCAGCATCATTCTATCGTATGCATTATAGCCCAACTGAACATATGAATCTATTTCATGAGGATATTTTTCAATAATTTTTTCAAAACCTTCAATAGCTTTAGACAAATTATTCTGCCGCAAATAATTAGTTGTCATTATCTGAAGTCTTTCGTGTTCTGTAGCGTTGTCTGACAGGTCAACTGCTGTCTTTAATGAAATTTGTGAAGCTTCAGTTTCACCAAGTCCATTTTGAGATCTTGATAAATAATAATAGGCCATAGCAAAATTTTTGTCTAATTGGATTGCGCGTGAAAATGCAGCGATTGCCTCTTTCCAATAAATTTTATCCATTAATTCAATTCCTGCCAGGTATGCACGATATGCTTCCGGTGATTTTGTGGTAACTTCCGATACAGACTTAATTTCTGCCGGGGAAGTGCTTCGAAGATTATCCTGGACCAAGACAGCAAGAGTATCTACAAGGTTAAAAATTTGATTAGCCTTAAAATTTGTCACCTGTTGTGAACTGATTATTCGTCCCGATTGCACATCTATTAATCGTGTTGTTACTGCTAGAACGGGTTCTTCCTGAAGTATACTGCCTATCAGCATTGTTGTCACGCCCGCATGCTTAGCAACGTTATTGGCAAAAGAAGCTGAAATTGTTTTATCTGATTGCCCGAGATCTTTCTGAATATCAAGCAATCTTTCTCTGCTTATTACTTCGAGTCCTTTCACCTGGGAAAGAGACGTGATCAGAAGATTTGTCAGCATTTCACTATTATGATTATTGTCAGCAGGATCAGGAATATTTTCAAAATACATAACCGCAAGAGAATTATTCTTTGATTCAGTTGAAAGATTTTCCACAGCTGACGATTTAAAAGGATTTAAAAGCAGAAAAATTATCAGGAGAATAATAACTACAGATGCTGGAACTATAATCCTCAGTAATTTTTTCTTCCCCGGAGTTCCAATAACAGTTTCTTTTTTAACAGAAGCGGATAAAACATCTGCCGCTTTAACATATCCTGATTTCGCGTACTCAAGATTTTTTCGTTCCCTTCTCAGGTCTGCCAGTATATCATCAATATGCTGGTATCGTTCTTCTTTATCCTTTGCCAGTGCTTTAAACACTATTCGCTCAAGTTCAGGTGAAACTTTATTATTAAATCTGGCCACAGGTTGTGGGTCTTCATTCAAAAGAGAATACATTAATGCTGCCTGATGCTCACCACTGAAAGGAAGATTAGTAGTCAGAAGTTCATACAAAACTACTCCGAAGGAAAAAATATCTGAACGAAAATCAACTTCTTCACCCTGTGCCTGTTCCGGTGACATATATGCAGCCGTTCCCACAGTAGAACCTGCCTGGGTAATCCTGGAAGCACCTTTTAACTTCGCAAGTCCGAAATCCATTATTTTAATCTGTCCTTTGGAAGTCATCATAATATTATCGGATTTAATATCGCGGTGCACAATTCCTTTCTCATGTGCAGCTTCCATACCTTCACATATCTGGATTGCCATTTCAAGCACTTTTTTAATCGAAAGTGATTCGCTTTTGTTTTCAATCATTTTCTTTAAGGTCTGGCCTTCCACGTATTCCATTGCAAGGAAAATGTTCCTTTCATACTCTCCTATTTCATATATTATAGCCACATTCTGGTGGTTCAGCGATGCAGCAGCGCGTGCCTCGTGGTAGAATCTTTCCTTCTCACTTAAATCAGCGCTCAAATATTGAGGAAGAAATTTCAAAGCCACAGTTCGTTCAAGTCTGGAATCATGTGCTTTATAAACAATGCCCATTCCTCCCTCACCAAGTTTTTCGAGTATTTTATAGTGAAGCAAATTTTCACTTATCATTTGGAGCCTTAAAGTCTAATGAATAAAAATTTTGTTAATAATAATTTTCAAGAATTATTTATCAGAATATTTTTGAACAATTGCTTTATACCCGGGAAGGTTTCTGAGTGGATCATAAAGCGGGTCTTTCATTAATATATTGATTGTAAATGTACCTGGTTTAGATAGTATAAAATCTATCTGTTTTAGAGCATTATTGTAATCCTCTATCAAGGTATAGATTTTTGCAAGATCCCACTGCCGATAGAATCCTCTGTAAGCTTCTTTTTCAAGGGGCATTAATTCTATTCCTTTTTCTCCTTCAGCTAAAGCTTTATCGTTCATTCCCAGAGCGGCATAAGTTATTCCAAGTGAACTATGGTATCTTTCATCCTGGGGCTCTTTCCTAACCAGTTCCTCAAGTTCAACCTTAGATGAATCAAAATAAACTTTTGACATCTCAGGTTCATTTTTGTATTTATAAATTAAGCCAAGAATTAATGTTTTTGGTGTATACTGAAACTGACCGGTTTCAAACGGGCGTTTTGAAGATTTCATTTCCTTTTCAGCATTCTCAAAATTTCTGTCAAGTATGCTGCAGTAAACAGGTATATTATAAATTATATCAAGGTATTCATCATCCCTGATTTCATTCATAATACGAGCCGCCGTTTTTGTATCTCCTTTCAGAAAGATATAATTTGAAGCAAGTTCTGCTTTGGCAAGATCCATGTCGGGATTAAGCTCCAATACTTTTTTATAGGCTTTAGTAGCATTATCAAAATCTTTAACCAATCCGTAGGTCTCTCCAAGATTTCTACCATATTCAATTGCAAGCGGATCCAGAGCCTGCCCTTTTAACATATTTTTAATACTAAGCTCGAAATTTCCCATACGTCTGTAAACAATTCCCAAACCGAAAAATGCTTCTGCACAATTGGGCTGAATCTCCAGAGCACGGAAAAATTCCTTTATAGCTTTTTCATAGTCAAGGTTGCACCAATAATAATAATAACCTAGTGCCAGATGGGAATCGGCCAGATCAGGATTCAATTGATACGCTTTCTGAGCATTTTCATATGCATCCATTACGATCTTCTTAGAGCGGTCATAATAGAACCAATACATTGAAGCCTGACTTTTGGAGAGATGTGCGTAGGCAAGCGCAAATCCGGGATCAAGCTCAACCGCTTTCTTGAAAAGATTTGTGCTGTTTACAAAATCCTCTTGTATGTAAGCGCTCCTGGCTTCATATGACAAACCCTTTAAATAAAAATCATAGGCTTCAAGATTACTGGTTGGTATACTTTTTTGTATATGATCCTTCAGAATTGATCCACCCAACTGATCAACGACTTTCTGGGCGATATCATTCTGTACGCTGAAAATGTCATCAAGAATTTTATCATATGAGTCGGACCATGTAATTGTATTATCCGATACACGGGTAAGTTGAGGTGTAATTCTTACTCTGCTCTTTTGATCGGTTCCTTTTGCCCACCTTATTGTACCACTTAATATATAGTTAACTCCAAATTCTTTTCCCATTTCCTGTTGGCTTTTGTTAGATGACGCAAGTTTTTGAGCACTTTCCCTGGAAATGACTCCTATATTTCCCACTGTTGCCAGCTTACTCGTAATTTCATCAGTTACACCGTCGGCAAAATATTTATCATCTTGGGAACCCAAATTTTCAAATGGGAGAACTACAATTATTTTCCTGGAACTATTTGATGTGGCGTCTTTTGAGGTAAAGAAATAACCTAATACAGCTAAAATTAATATCATCATTAAACTTGCACCAATCCAGATCCATTTCTTATTGGATGGAGAAATTCTTTTTTCCGTATTTACCTGCAGAACCGATTTATGGGAATCTGAATCACCCTTCAGCATTAAAAGATCCTGATACATTTCATTTATATTTCGATATCTATCATCAGGATTTTTCGCTGTTGATTTTCTGATAATATTCCTTAACTGTTCAGGTATCCCATTAATTTCAGGTAATTCATCATTCAATATTGAATATATAATTGCCTGTTCATATTCTCCTTTAAAAGGATTGTTACCCGTAATCATCTCATAAATTATAATACCTAACGCCCAGATATCAGTTCTCTGATCAACAGCTTCTCCTCTTGATTGTTCCGGTGACATATAAGCGGCCGTTCCAACTGTTGAACCGAATTTAGTCATTCCTGCCGATGCCTTGGTTTTGGCAAGTCCGAAATCAACTATCTTCACCTCTCCGAATTCTGTAATCATAATATTGGCAGGTTTTACATCTCTATGAATGATACCTCCTTTATGAGCCCGTTCAAGTCCCGAAGCAATCTGGGCAGAAATATTTATGACTTCATTATATGGTAATGCTCCTCTACTGATTTTTTTCTTAAGTGTTTCCCCATCATAGAAAGCCATTACTATAAAAAGTTGGCCGTCATCAGTTTTATTTATCTCATAAATTGTACAAATATTAGGATGATCTAATGAAGATGCTGACCTTGCTTCCAGCATAAACCGTTTTTCAGTCTCTTCATCTGCTACGAATTGGGGCGGTAAAAATTTTAATGCGACGACGCGCTCCAGTTTTTCATCACGGGCTTTATAAACGACACCCATTCCCCCGCCTCCCGTTTTTTCCAGCAATTTGTATTGATAGATTTTTTTACCCGTCAGATCATTCATCGTGCAGCTTTCAATTAATTGATTTATGAGAAAAGAAAAATATCTTATGAATCTTACTGGTGATGAGATTATTGCCGAATTCTATACAAAGTCCGGTTGCAGCAATAATATCAGTTTTAATTGCACTTCCTCCCCAGGTACATCCTCGGATACTCATTTTTTGCGGTGAGATATTCTGTTTGTCGAACCATCCTCCCGATACAAGATACTCATCATTACTAATTACTTTTATTATATAAAGTGAATTTAAAGTCTTTAAATAAATCATATCTCCCGGTTCAAGCCTGCTCTTATGAACCTGCATAAGTTTATCACTTGAATCTGTAAGATTTTTTAATTCAAATCCACTATACATTTTACTTTCGGTAAAGATTAAATGAAATTTTTGCCGGTCACTAAATTATAGCTATCAATTTTCATATCTTCAGATGTTCTGATATTTGCATTATAGTCTTTTTCAAGTGCCATCTTCCATCGATAAAATTGGGAAAAGGTATGAGATGCTTTATCCACAAGTTCTTTAAATTTCCCTGTGCTTTCATATAATTCTGCATCTTCTTTACTATCCCATATCGTTACGGAAATAAATGAATCAGGATCCTGCAAACTTTGAGTCAGATAAGCATATTGGCATCCTTGTGTTGAGAGCAGTTCCGGTATTATCTCGTCAGTATATATTTGTTTAAATTCTTTTTCTTTTCCCTTTTGAATTGATAAGGAGACTATTCTTACATATAAACGTGAGTCTATCCTATCGACAGAATTTAATTGAGTCTGCACTGAATATCTTTTTATGACAGGTTCTTCTACGACTTCCTTATATTCAAGCTCCAGCTTCTCAGAAAGTTGAATCTTCCATTCTGAAGAATTCCGCAAAAACGGTTTAATCTTTTCGAGTAAGTCAGCGTATATTCCTTTTTTTTCATAATCCTCAGCCTGCTCCTGTTTATCCCACAAAGTCATTGAAATGAATTCAGTTTTATCACTGCCACTTTCAATTAATCCTACGAAACGGCAGCCGGGTATTTTTTGCAGCGCCTGAATTACGTCTTCAGAATACACTCTGCGGAAGTCCGGAATTTTTTGGGAGTCAACATTCAACTGGACAAATCTCATAAACATATTTAATCTCCTTTTCAGGCTTAACGCATTTTCATTAATTAAAACTTTTTATTGCTTCATCAACAGTATTATAATTTTCGAATATTTGATTCAGCTTTGTAATCGATAAAATTCCCTCAATTTTGCTTGTTACATTTGCAAGCTTTAACTTACCACCATTTTCCCTCAATTTAGAATAACCGCTGATCAGGATCCCCATTCCGGAACTATTCAAAAATGTTACCCTGCTTAAATCAATCACAATGTTTTTCTTTCCCTGAGTAATAAAATTGTCAAGAGTCTGTTCTATTCTTTTTGATAATGGACCACCGACAAGCTTACCTTTCAGTTCCAGAACAACAGCACCATATTGCTCCTTGATGTTCATGCCAACCTCAATGCTGGATTAAAAATTATTTCATACGTTTGACTATGACTAACGTTATGTCATCAGATTGAGGAGCTCCTTTTGTAAAGCTCTCAACATCTTTAAAAATTTCTTTGATTATTTCTTCAGCGGAGAGATGTAAATTTTTTCTAATAGAATTTTCAAGACGTTCCTCACCATATTCTTCTTCAGAAAAATTCATTGCTTCAGTTACTCCGTCAGAAAAAAGGATAAAAACATCGCCTATATTAAATTCTATTGTTTTCTCATTGTATTCGTAATCGGGCAGCATTCCTATAATTATTCCTCCATCGCACAACCGGACTGGCTGCTTATCACCTGAATACAGGTACGGACTATTATGTCCTGCATTACAGTAAGTCATCCTGTTTTCACCTTTATTAAGAATGGAATAAAATAGTGTAGCAAATCTAGTAGGATCAGTATTGTGGTATAAAATATTGTTTGCAAATGAAACAGAGTCCTTGCATTCATTCCCGATAAAAGCCTGACCTCTTAATGAAGCCTGCAGATTTGCCATCAGCAAAGATGCAGGAATACCTTTCCCTGATATATCACCAAGACAGAATGCAATCCTCCCGTCTTTCAATGAAATGAAATCGTAATAATCGCCTCCAACTTCTTTTGCCGGCAAGCTTTTTCCAGCGAATTGATATTCATCACACACGGGGACTTCTTTTGGTAAAAGATTCTCCTGAATATTTTTGGCAACCCGCATTTCTTCCTGGATATGTTGTTCTTCAATATATAACCTGGCATTCTCAATTATTTGTGCGGACTGGGCAGCAATAATGGATAACAATCTCTGATCGTTTTGGCTAAATCCGGAATGGTCGTGCTTGTTAAATACATTTATAATCCCTGTCATTCTTCCCTTCAGCATCAGCGGAACGCCGAGTAATGATTTAATAGAGACCTTTTCATCTGCTGATAATTTAAAACGACCATCGGTTTTTAGATCGTTCACAAGTAAAGGGGATTTATTTTTAAGCATCCAACCTGTAAGTTGAGCATCCAATCTGTAAGGGAGACTACTGATTACAGAATCCTGCTTCCTGATCATCGTATGAAAAGGTTTGTTCATATCCTTTTCATTCAGCAACATGACAGCACCCTGCTCCACTCTTAAATGTTTTACACATTTATGAACAATCAGATCAACTATTTTTTCAAGTGACTGAGTTGAACTGATAGCTGTGGCAATATCATTTAGGATGGATAGTTCTTCCACTGCAGCACGCAGACGACTATTTTCTTCTATCAGCTGTTCTATATTTTTTGTTTGATCCAACATCGGGCCTTTGATTTTTTTATCTATTAAAGGGTAATAACACTTATATAGAAAATATTGAGAGAGAAGAAGTGGGCTTATTTTCTAATTATAAATAACTAATAATCGGGTTCAAAGGAAGATAAGCAGAAATTTATTTTAGATCAAAATTAATATTTCCAGCAGCCTGAAATATGATCATTGACCATACCGGCGGCCTGCATAAATGCATAACAGATAGTGGACCCGACAAAACTGAAACCTCGTTTTTTCAAATCCTTACTCATAGCATCCGAAATTGAGGTTTTTGCTGGAACTTCTGACGCATTTTTAAATTTATGCATGATTGGTTTGTGATTTACAAATTGCCAGATATATCTATCAAAACTACCGAATTCTTCAATTATTCTTATTGAGGCTGCCGCATTTTTTATTGACGCTTCTATTTTGAGACGGTTTCTTATAATACCTTCATCCCCTAATAAAGAACGCACCTTTTCTTTACCATAACCAGTCATCTTATCTACATTAAAATTATCAAATGCTTTCCTAAAATTTTGCCTTTTCCTAAGAATAGTAATCCAGCTTAATCCCGCCTGAAAACCTTCAAGGATAAGCAGTTCTATAAGCTTTTGATCATTATGTAAGGGGGTACCCCATTCATTATCGTGATATTCAATATATAAAGGGTCTGATAAACACCATGCACAACGATTTATTTCTTTCAAAATAATCCTGATTAAAAATGGTTATTTAAGAGTTAAGAAATACCGGTAAAAAACATCATAAAATTCCAAAAACAATCCTGCAATTCAATTGTTTCGGATTATGAATTATCCACTAACTTTGAACTTTAAGGATTTATTTTACGATCTGATGAAATTGATAAAGATATTCGCCAATATAGTACGGCCATAAAATAATACCTAAAACTATATTCCAGAACGGAAGATGTAAAAATCCTATTGAAAAAAGCCATCCAATTACCCAGAAGATCCCACCAGAATTTGAGGTAACATTAATTTTTTTGTCTTTGTCCATTTTTATTCCCCGGATTTGTTATTTAAGGTACTTCAAAACTAAACAATAAGTCGGGAAAGGTCAAAAGGAAGAGTGATCGATGCTTAACATTCACTGATGATGGATGATAGATTTGTAAAGGCAGCCAAAGAAACTCAGAGACCGGGAGTAATGTCTGGCAAAATCTGTAATCATAGTGTTTGAATTGTTCTATTTTCAAATTAAATTATGTAATATTTTTTAACAATTTGGGGAGTTGGATATGAAACAACTCATTTTTCTCACAGTCTTTTTTTTCATGTCAATCGAAGTATTTCCGCAATTTGATATCCTGAAAAAGGTGCAGGATAAAGTAAAAGAAAAAACCGAAAAGAAAGTGGAAGAAACAATTGATACTACAATTGATAACGCTGGAAAGAAAAAAGAAAATCAACAGACTCCGGAGGGACAGGTAGAAACTGAGCAAACAAATGCAAATCAGGAAAAAGTTGTAACTAATACCGGCAAGGAGGAATTTACATCATACTCGAAATTTGACTTTATTCCCGGCGAGCAGATCATATTCTATGATGATTTTTCACAGGACAATATTGGAGATTTCCCCGCACTTTGGAATACAAATGGCTCCGGTGAAGTGGTTAATACTAACTTATACCCTGGAAACTGGCTGCAATTTTCTTCACGTAATGCAATCTGGACAGATAATCTTTTAAATTTGCCCGAAAATTATACAATCGAATTTGATGTTGTCCCAATTAAAGGGGAAGAAGGCAGTATGGCCGGTTATGGTTTCCGGCTGATGCAAAGCATAAATGCCAAATCTTTTGATTATGGTTCTGTTCCCGGTAAAGCCGCATTCTCATTTTATGTTGAATATTTTGGTAGACCTGGTTATAGAACCTATATAAATGGCGATGAAGGTCAAGGGCTTGGGTTAAATGGTATAAAAGAAAATAAAGATTTATATCAAAAGGAGAATAAAAAATATCACATTTCAGTTTGGGTACAAAAATCAAGAGTACGTATATATCAGGACGAAACCAAGATGTTCGATTTACCAAAAGCCTTCCCTTTATCAAGCGTAAAAATGGACCGCATAAGGTTTGAAGATGGCGCTGCATTAGTTTCAAATATCAGAATTGCTGTAGGAGCGCCGGATATGAGAAGCAAACTTATAACTGAAGGAAAACTAGTGACAAGAGGTATCCTGTTCGATGTTAACTCTGATAAAATAAAACCTGAATCCTTTGGAACTCTGAAAGAGATAGCAAAAGTACTACAGGATAATGCTAGTGTTAAAGTTAAAATTGTCGGGCATACAGACAACGATGGTTCTGATGAGTCGAATCTTGATCTTTCAAAGAGAAGATCTATCTCTGTCAAGAACTCACTTTCCACTGAATTCGGAATTGATGCTGCAAGAATGGAAACTGATGGGAAAGGAGAAACCGAACCGGTATCGGACAATAATACACCGGAAGGAAAGGCAAACAACCGGAGAGTTGAGTTTATAAAATTGTAAAGGATGTAATTATTTTTTTAAAAATGCCGGACAATAGTTCCGGCATTTTTTTTCTTCTAACATTTAATTTGAGGTAACCTGAATTAAAATCGGTAATTAGAAATCCAGAAAATATGTCGAATTATGGATAGTATGGTATCCATAGTAAAGGTTTTTACTTATTGTTCTCACTTTTTCACTTGCATCAAATCTTGCAGAGCCTCTGAGTCTGTAAATACCTATGCTATTATCGATACTATAAAGAGTTAATGCGGCGGTCATTCTTTCGAATTCAGTTTTACCATTATCAAGCATTCTTAAAAGAGGAATTAGTGAACCGGAAAATTCACCTGGTTTCACCACGGAATGATCAATAACCTCTTCGATAACAGCAGCAGAACTAATACGTAAACCTTCATTGTCGGAGCTAAGACCTTCTGTAAGATTTGCAACTATTGCCGTAGTATTCAACTGCGATTTTGCACCTGAGCTCCCGGCCAGAATCGGGGCGAACATTAAAGAGGAGAGCAAAAGAACTGATACTAATGTTTTCATTTCAGCCTCCACAAATTAGTTCATTAAAAAATTCAGAAGTAAACTAAGAAATCAAATTGGTCTTGTCTATTTAATTTGTATGAGAGGAAGATTTTATATTTGAATGAAGAAAAAGAATGTTTGTCGAGAGTAGTAAGTTTTTTACTTTACTTTTTGTCTAAGACTTCTGACATCTGATATCTGAGCTCAAAGGGTTAAGTACTTTCGTTTCTGAAGGGATCTTTCCTGGTTTCTTCAAAAAATGGGTGGTAATTTTCTTCACTTTCCATTTCCTGAACCCAACCGTTTTCAAGTCCGAATTTATCCAGCAACTCAATAGCTCTGACATATTCGGAGTACGAAATATTCCTGCTGATTAATGGATATTTACCTGCTTTATTTGTCGGGTAATATTGAGCCATAAGGGAAATATGTACTTTCCGATCCAATTCTTCGGCAATGAATCTGAAAACATTCTCGGTTTCCGCCAGGCTATTTGGCATAACGAGATGTCTTATAATTAATCCTCTTACTACTACATCATTCTCATAAACCAATTCACCACCTACCTGCCTGTACATTTCCTTTATTGCAGGTTTAACTGCATCAAAATAATCGCTTACCCTGGAATAAGTTTTACCAACAGAATTCTGACCCCATTTGAAATCAGGAAGATAAATATCAATTACCCCGTCATAAAGATTTAGCATTTCGACACTATCATAACCATTCGTATTATAGATTATAGGAAGCTTTAATCCTTTCTCTACGGCCATATAAATTGATTTTAGTATGGGCACTGTAAAATGGGTAGGTGAGACCAGTCCAATATTATGACAATTTCGATTCTGGAGCTCAATCATAATATCTGCAAGACGTTCGTGGGAGACTTCATTTTTCCTTTCAGTCTTGTAATTCTGACTTATTACGAAATTCTGACAAAATACACATCGCAGATTACAATTTCCAAAAAAAATATTTCCTGCTCCGTTGGTTCCGCTTAATACAGGTTCTTCGCCAAAGTGAGGTGTATAAGATGAGACTATCGGAAGAGCACCGCTTTGACAAATTCCGGTTTCTCCATTGGCTCTATCGACATTACAATTCCTTGGACAGCTTGAACAGGATTTTAAAATTTTATCTGCTGCCGATAAACGACTTTTGAATATGCCAGAATTGAATAAAGTAATATATGAAGGGATTTTGTTCACGGGTATTGTAAATATGTTAGATAAAACTTAAATAAATAATTTATGTCAAAATTTATTTTTCGAAAATATATTAATTACTCCCTGATAAATTAAATAATTGAATTATTATATCCTCCGATAGAATTTTTTAAGAGCATTATGATCCAAATCATTCCCTGGAAAATTATTCATTCTTATTTTCATTTCCCAATCAGCAGAATTATTTAGAATAGAATCATTAAACCATATTCGGAGACGTATGATTATGCTTGATATAAAAGAAGCTCCCCGCGTAAAAACCCGCCCTTCAATTAAAAATTCCGTCAATAATGAAATAAATAAAAAGGAGTTATTAAAAGCATTAAATGCTTTAAAAAACGGCAATTTTTCAGTCAGACTTCCGATGGATAAAGAAGGATTAACCGGAAAAATATACGATACCCTAAATGAAATAATGGATCTTAATAAAAGCATAATCAATAATTTTAAAGAAGCAGAAAATACCATTGGAAAAAAAGGAAAGCTATCAGAAAAATTGATAGTTCCAAAGAATAAGGGAAAATGGACTGAAGGTATTAATTCTCTTAATTCTCTTATTTCTGATCTGGTTCAACCTACTATAGAAATTGCCAATGTCATTAGTTCAGTTGCCCGGGGAAATCTTCTCATTAAAATGCCGCTCGATTTAAACGGCAAACGACTTCAGGGAGAATTCCTTAAAATAGCCAGAGAAGTTAATTACATGGTCAAACAGTTAAATCTATTTTCAAGAGAAGTTACCAGAGTTGCCCTTGAGGTAGGAAGCGAGGGAAAACTTGGAGGTCAGGCAAGGGTTAAGGGAGTCGCCGGTGTATGGATGGATCTGACGGATTCAGTAAACCAGATGGGAAGCAATCTTACTGCACAAGTTAGAAATATAGCCGAGGTGACAACTGCGGTTGCCAAAGGTGACCTTTCCAAAAAAATTACTGTGGATGTAAAAGGAGAAATTCTGGAGTTGAAAAATACTATTAATACGATGGTTGATCAGCTGAATGCCTTTTCATCTGAAGTGACAAGAGTTGCACTCGAAGTTGGGACTGAAGGAAAGCTGGGCGGACAAGCTAAAGTTCCCGGAGTTGCAGGTACCTGGAAAGATTTAACGGATTCCGTAAACCAGATGGCAAGCAACCTTACAGGTCAGGTAAGAAATATTGCTGATGTTACTACTGCCGTAGCCAGAGGTGACCTTTCCAAAAAAATTACGGTGGCTGTTAAGGGAGAAATCCTTGAACTTAAGGATACAATAAATACCATGGTTGATCAACTGAATTCTTTTGCATCGGAAGTAACAAGAGTTGCGCTTGAGGTCGGAACGGGGGGCAAACTCGGCGGACAAGCTAAGGTACCGGGAGTAGCCGGAACCTGGAAGGATTTGACGGATTCAGTAAACCAAATGGCAAGCAATCTTACAAACCAAGTGAGAAACATTGCTGATGTTACTACTGCAGTGGCGAAGGGGGATCTATCAAGAAAAATAACCGTTGATGCAAAAGGAGAAATACAGAAACTTAAGAATACAATTAATACCATGGTAGATCAGCTTAATTCCTTTGGCTCTGAAGTTACCCGGGTTGCACGTGAAGTTGGATCTGAAGGTAGATTAGGCGGACAGGCAACTGTGAAAGATGTTGACGGTATATGGAAGGATTTAACTGATTCCGTGAATCAGATGGCCAGCAACCTGACGAACCAGGTCAGAAATATTGCGGAGGTAACAACTGCGGTTGCAAAAGGTGATCTTTCAAGAAAAATTACCGTTGATGTAAAGGGAGAAATACTTGAGCTTAAGAATACAATTAATACAATGGTCGATCAGCTTAATTCTTTCAGTTCTGAAGTAATTCGTGTTGCACGCGAGGTGGGTTCCGAAGGAATTCTAGGAGGTCAGGCAAACGTTCAGGGAGTAGGCGGAACGTGGAAAGATTTAACCGATAGTGTTAACACGATGGCAAGCAACCTGACGGGTCAGGTCAGAAACATTGCCGAAGTAACTACTGCAGTCGCAAGAGGAGATTTGTCACGCACTATAACCGTATCAGTAAAAGGAGAAATACTGGAACTCAAAAATACTATCAATACGATGGTTGAACAATTAAATTCTTTTGCTTCTGAGGTAACCAGAGTTGCAAGAGAAGTGGGCACTGAAGGAAAACTTGGCGGTCAGGCAAATGTGCAGGGGGTTGCAGGTGTCTGGAAAGATCTTACCGATTCCGTAAACCAGATGGCAAGCAATCTTACAAATCAGGTAAGGAATATTGCCGAAGTTGCCATTGCAGTTGCAGACGGAGACTTGTCCAAGAAAATTACCGTGGATGTAAGAGGCGAAATTCTCCAGCTTAAGGAAACACTTAATACAATGGTTGATCAGCTCAGAGCTTTCGCCGCAGAGGTTACCAGAGTTGCCCGGGAAGTTGGTACTGACGGTAATCTTGGGGGGCAGGCATTTGTTCCCGGAGTCGCAGGCACATGGAAAGATCTCACTGATAGTGTTAATAAGATGTCAAGCAATCTTACTGCCCAGGTTAGAAATATTGCCGAGGTAACAAAAGCAGTTGCAGGAGGAGACTTATCTAAAAAGGTGACCATTGATGTTAAAGGAGAAATACTTGAACTAAAAGATACAATAAATACAATGGTAGTTCAGTTAAATTCTTTCGCTTATGAAGTAACCCGCGTTGCAAGAGAGGTTGGAACTGAAGGAAAACTCGGAGGGCAGGCAGATGTAAAAGGTGTGGGCGGCACATGGAAAGACCTTACAGAAAATGTCAACCTTATGGCATCTAATCTGACTGTTCAGGTAAGAAGCATTGCACAGGTTGTAACCGCTGTGGCTAAAGGCAAATTAAAACAAAAACTTAATATTTCCGCACTTGGTGAAGTTGCCCAGTTAATCGATACAATAAATGAAATGATTGATACTCTAGCAGTTTTTGCCGAACAGGTAACAACCGTGGCAAGAGAAGTTGGAGTGGAGGGACAGCTCGGAGGTCAGGCTAGCGTACCGGGAGCCTCAGGTATATGGAAAGATCTTACTGAAAACGTAAACCAGCTGGCTGAAAATCTTACTACACAGGTACGTGCAATATCTGAAGTAGCCTCAGCAGTTACCAAAGGTGATTTGACCCGTACTATAAGGGTTGATGCAAAAGGTGAAGTTGAAGCCCTAAAAGATACTATTAATCAGATGATCGCTAACCTAAAGGAAACAACCATCAGGAATCAGCAACAGAACTGGCTCAAATCCAATCTTGCAAAGTTTAACCAGATGCTTCAGGGACAAAAGGACTTAAAAACAGTCACAGATAAAATTCTGTCTGAGCTAGTTCAGGTTGTATCTGCCAATGCAGGCGCATTCTATATTCTACATCATAATGAAGAAATCTACGAAAGAAAATTAAAGTTATTCTCCGCCCATGCTCTGGATAGAAAATTAGATAATATACCCGAGGAATTTGAAATCGGGGAAGGATTAATCGGTCAATGTGCTCTGCAAAAAGAAAAGATCTATTTATCCCAGGTGCCTGATGACTATATAAATATACGCTCAGGATTAGGAGTGCACAAACCATTAAATGTTATCATTCTTCCGGTTCTTTTTGAAAATAATATTAAAGCAGTAATTGAACTGGCATCTTTTAACCAGTTTAGTGAAACCCACATCGATTTTCTCGCTCAATTAACCGAGAGTATTGGAATTGTACTAAATACAATAGAAACCAACTCAAGAACAGAGGAGCTTTTAACTCAGTCACAATCTCTTGCAGACGAATTAAAATTACAGCAGGAAGAACTGAGACGTGCAAATGAAGAACTGAAGGATAAAGCACTACTGCTGGCTAAACAAAAAGAAGAGGTCGAAAAAACAAATAAAGAAGTGGAAGAAGCCAGACGCTCTCTTGAGGAAAAAGCTGAACAGTTGGCAATGGCATCAAAATATAAATCAGAATTTCTTGCAAATATGTCGCATGAGCTGAGAACACCACTAAACAGCCTATTAATTCTTGCTCAGCAATTATTTGAAAATAAAGACGGAAATCTGACTGACAAACAGATAAAGTTTGCCAGAACAATTTATACATGTGGTGATGATCTCATTCAACTGATTAACGATATACTTGATCTTTCAAAGATTGAATCAGGTGTGATTTCTGCAAATATTAATCTGGTCTCGTTCGATGAGCTTTGTAATTATGTAGAAACTACGTTCAGACCATTATCTGAAGCTAAGAAGCTTAAGTTTGTTATTGATGTCGATAAGAAACTGCCTGAAGCTATTGAAACTGACGCACAAAGATTGAAACAAATAGTAAAAAATCTCCTTTCAAATTCCTTTAAATTCACAGAAAAAGGAGAGATTACACTCAGAATCTTCAGTGCAGATAAAGAGGAAATTGCTGACCACAAAAATTTTACATCTTCAGAACTTGTTGTTGGTTTTGAAATCAAAGATACCGGTATAGGAATTCCGAAGGATAAACAGCAAATAATTTTTGAAGCTTTCCAGCAGGCTGAGGGATCTACAAGCAGAAAATATGGGGGCACAGGTCTGGGATTGAGTATCAGTAAAGGTCTTGCAGAATTACTCGGCGGTGTTATAAGATTAAGCAGCGAACCCGAACATGGAAGTTCATTCATTCTTTACCTGCCCATCTTTTATGCACCGGTAAATTCAAAAAGCGAAAAGATGGTTA
>DATICR010000424.1:0-4865 GCA_035456745.1 Ignavibacteriaceae bacterium | reverse complement strand
TACGATTTACGATTGACTATTATTCGTAAATTGTCACTGTAATATTGAGACGCTGAAGAATAATAATATGTTCAGAGAAAAAGTTAATCATTTGACAAACGTTCCTATTAAATGATGAACGGCTGGCAATGGAAAATGAATAATGAAAAATGAAAAGAACTCAATTTTTATCCCCCAAATAAATGATTTTTATTTCCAGGTTCCTGCTGTTCATTTATTCAACAAAATATTCTATTCAACTGTTATTACAATCGTATAATTATCGTACCCTAACCATATACCTAATCCTTAATTACAATTCCTAATGTATTTAACACAATTTTAATATTCTCTTAATATATGCATAATATATTGAATGTAAATTAACGGCAAATAAATAAGGATAAATTATTGAAGGATATCAAATGTCATCTAATTTATTTGAATTACTGCTTGTAATTTTCCTGGGTGGGTTAGCCACTTATGATACCATAATGAGCAAAAGAAGAGAGAATCGGGAAGACAAGGATACTTTGACCACTGATTCTTTGACTTCCGATCTCTGACTCTATTTCCCTTTTAATTCTTCTTGCACGAGCATTTTTGCTGCAATAATATCTGAATGCCCCATATTTAACAGACCGCCTATCTTTTTTATCATATGATCTTCATACATATTGAGCTTATTATCAACATATATCAACCTCCAGAGATCCTTCAGAAGCTCGAATTTTTCATCATTGCTGAAGCTCTGGTTGATAAGCTTTGTAAAATCATAGATGCTGTCATCAGTTTCTAATCTTTCTTCAGCAAGCTCCATTAAATCTTTAATACATTCATCTTCGAGATTAAATGTGGATTTCATTACAGATATAATTTTGTCTCTTTCGCTCTCATCAAAATTATCATCAGCTCTGGCAACTTCGATGAATAGTGTACACGTTGCAATTTTAAGTTTTTTATTTCCATCCGCCTGATTATAACTGCCTCTTTCATATGCAGTATTATGATTGGAATCGGGAACATTAAAAATCTTTTTTAAATAATTAAACATTTTTTCATCCTAATTGACAACAATTTCTGTATCCTTAATCGGTTTGGGAGGCCGCTCATAAAGTTCGCATAAATATTTATAATGAGCTGCCAAATCCGGATGAACCTGATCCCAGGTAAATCTCCACTGCCAGTTTCCGGCAGGCTTTCCGGGGAAATTCATCCTCGCATCGGCTCCCAATCTTAAAATATCCTGCATTGGTATTATTACCAGGTCAGCCACCGAAGCATATGCCGTATGTATTAAAGCACCGGTAATATCATCACCAAAATAATTTAAATATTGCTGAGCATGTTGATAAATATCATTACCGGAGTTTTTTTCTTTTTCAAAATATGCTGCAGTAGTGTCATTATCATGTGAGCCGGTATAAACAAGACAATTGGAATTAAAGTTATGGGGAAGGAATTTTCTTTCCATATTGGTACCAAAAGCGAACTGCAATATTTTCATTCCCGGGTAATCAAATGTATCTCTAAGCTTCTCTACCGATTTTGTGATAACTCCAAGGTCTTCGGCAATAATTGGTAAAGGTCCCAGATATTCTTTTATAGTATTAAAAAATTTTTCTCCCGGAGCTTTCACCCATCTTCCCGTTTCTGCAGTGGGCGCATCTCCCGGAATCTCCCAGTATGCATCGAATCCCCTAAAATGATCCACTCTGAACATATCATAAAGATTAAACATTTGTTTCATTCTGTTGCGCCACCATTCAAAATTATCCTTCTCCATTACGTCCCATTTATAAAGTGGATTTCCCCACAGCTGTCCGGTTTTACTAAAATAATCAGGGGGCACACCGGCAACGAAATTCAGATCCCCCTCATTATTCACACTAAAAAGATCTTTATGTGCCCAGAGATCAACACTGTCATAAGCTATAAAGATAGGCATATCACCAATAATTTTAATGCCTTTCCGGTTAGCATAATATTTAACTTCAGACCATTGCTTAAAAAATACGTACTGAAGAAATTTGTGATAATTTATCCCTCCGGCTAATTTTTCTTTCCAGCTGATTAATGCTTTTTCTTTTCTTTTTACAAGATCCTTATCCCAATCAATCCAGGCAACCCCGCCATGGTAATCTTTAGCTGCCATAAAAAATGCATAATCTTCCAGCCAATCGGAATTTTCCTTACAGAATTTATTAAATGCTTTTTCAGATACTGATTTTCCTGATTCAAATTTTTTAAAGGCTTTCTGAAGAATTCCTTTCTTATAATTTATAATCTTACCATAATCAATCTTATGCGGATTTGATAAGGGAGGCACAGTTAAATCATCATCATTGAGTAGACCTGACTCTTGTAGTTTTCCAAAGCTAATCAGGTTATGATTTCCTGCGAAAGCCGAAAAACATTGGTAAGGTGAATCACCATATCCCGTCGGACCTAAAGGAAAAAGCTGCCAAAGTGTCTGGCCTGCCGATTCAAGGAAGTTAACAAAGTTAAATGCTTCTGATCCAAGATCGCCAATCCCAAATTTACCGGGCAGTGAAGTGGGATGAAGCAGTATTCCAGCTGATCTTTCAAATCTCATTAAACACCTTAAAAATTAATGAGCAAAAATAAAGAAAGAATAGGAAAGATTGAATGATTGTCCTCTTCACTTCGATATGCAGAATAGTATCCTTAATCAGATTTTTATCCCAATGAGCCGGGATTTCCGTCCGTCTAAAACCGAAACTTTCAGCTTCGCTCCGAATTTTTTAGTCAAGATATTTTAAACAGCAAATTTATCTAGAAAGCCTGACTGTATGTTGCTGCCACGGTTTGGAAAATAAACGCGAACCTGACCGTGGCAGCCCAGATAAAGAAAGAATAGGAAAGATTGAATGGATGAATGTTTGAATAGTATCCTCAATCAGATTTTTGTTTTTTTTTGGTCAAGATTCTTGAAATCAGTAACCTTTGAAAAAATTTATGGTATTTGAACTCACCCTATAGTCCCTCTCTTGAAAAGCGAGGGACTTGTTTGCAATGATGTCTGTTTATTTGTAATGCCAACTTACCATACATTTGAGTCTATACCTTTTTTATTAGTAATCTTTACAAAAACATCAGGAAATCTGCTGCCACGGTGGCAGCCCAGATAGGGAATATTTTGGTTGTCGGCTTGCTGCGCTAAGGATGAATGTTTGAATGGATGAATTGACTGAATGATTGAATGAACTACCGCCTGAATTAGACAGGGGCGGTAGTTAAATTGAATGATTGGATGTTCTGATTTACCTCAATTCAAGCCCATCAGCTCCTTTGCACTATTTATACTTGTCTCCGTTATATTCTCACCGCTGATCAGTTTGGCTATTTCCCTGATTTTTTCTTCTTCATTCAGTTTTTTAATTGAGCTTATTACCCTTTCACCCATTGTTTTCTTTTCTACTGCATAATTAGAGTCAGCTGTACCTGCAATCTGTGGAAGATGAGTTATGGCAATTACCTGGTGTGAAGAAGCAAGTGATTTTAATGCATTTCCTACCTTCTGAGCTATTCTGCCGCTTACCCCTGTATCAATTTCATCAAAAATCAGGAGAGGCAGGCGTTCATTTTTTGCCAATGCTGTCTTCAGTGAAAGCATTATACGGGAAACCTCACCACCTGATGCAACTTTTATTAAAGGTTTGAGATTCTCACCGGGATTAGTCGAAATGAAAAACTCTACCCGGTCGATACCGTTTGAATCAGCATTAATTTTTTTACCTTTCAGAGTAATGAACTCACCCGAATCTTTTTCATCTGCCAGATGAGTTAACTGTATCTCAAACTTCGGTTCGGAAATTCCGAGTCCTGCTAAAATTTTTACAATTTCCTTTTCAACTTTCTTTGCTGCTTCTTTTCGTTTAAGAGATAACTTTTCAGCTATTAGTCCAGCCTTCTCATGTGCAGCTGATATTTTTTCCTCAAGCTTAAGAATATTACCGGCATAATTTTCAGCAGCCTCAAATTCCTCTCCTATTTTTTTCCTATACTCAATTACTGCTTCAACGGAGCCGCCGTATTTTTTCTTGAGTAATGACACTGCACCAAGTCTTTCTCTGAGCTCCTCCAGATGCTGAGGATCAAGGTCTGTCTTTGAGTTATATTTTCTGATAAATTCTGCTGCGTCTTTTACCTGTTCGATAACAGAGCTGAATTCATTTTCTATTTCAGAAAAATTGTTATCAATAATTAAAAGTTCATCTATCCGGTTTTTTATCTGCATAAGCTGATCATAAACAGAATTTTCGGCTTCAAAAAGACTTTCATAAATTTCAGTAGTTAATCCTATCAGCTTTTCCGAATGCTCCAGGATATTTAAATCATTCTGAATTTGCTCCTCCTCGTCGACAGCAGGAGATACGGCATCAATTTCTTTTATCTGGAAAGAATAAAAATCCTTCTTTTCCTTCAGATACGCTTCTTTCTTTTTTAATTCATTCAGTTCGGAGTTTAAAGCTTTAATGTTTTTAAATTCCGTCTCATATTCTTCAATGAGATTTCCCACGCCGGCATATTCATCGAGAAAATTAATATGTGTTTCTGTCCGCAGCAATGATTGATGCTCGTGCTGTCCATGAAGATCAACAAGCAGGTCGCCCAGATCCTTTATTACAGAAAGCGGTACGGGTGTATCATTAACAAAACAACGATTAGCCCCTTTAAGTGATATTTCCCTTCTTACAATGAGTTCAGGCAGTACTTCTAATTCATTCTCTTCAATTATCTTTTTTACCTTCTTGTTTGACTCAACATTAAAAATACCTTCAACAACCGACCTGGCTGCACCTTTACGTATAACTTCAGTTGAGGCTCTTTCCCCGAGCAATAATCCCATAGCGTCAATCAGA
>DATICR010000423.1:0-6102 GCA_035456745.1 Ignavibacteriaceae bacterium | reverse complement strand
TTGATGAAAACGCTGATGTAGCATTTGACTGGTATCCGGAACAATCCTGGGTTTCACATTGGGTTTGGCAGACAACCTATAATCCTGCGGTTAATCCAACGATTTTTAATAATTCTAATGAGAACACCAGGTCAAATTTATTGAGAGATGCTGTTACAAACAGGGGTAATGGTTATTCGCCTAAAGCGAAGATCTTGAGATTTATGGAGAACAATGATCAATGGCATTTTATAACTCATCATGGCCTGGCCCGTACTTGCATGGTTGCAGCTCTTGAATTTTCCCTGAATGGCGTACCCCTTGTTTATAATGGTCAGGAAATCGGCGTGGAAGGTCATCCCTATGATATTGAATATACTTTCCTCCCCGGATTTCCTATAGATCATTTTGACCCCGACCATCTTTTCCCTTATTATCAGAATATTATTCACTGGAGAAAAACTTTACCCGCACTTTATGAAGGAGATTATGAGGAAATTTCTGTTACTCCCGGTCAGAAGGTTTTTTCATTCAGAAGATTTACAAATGATCAAAATGTAATTACTATTCTGAATATGGGTTCGTCATCAGTAAATGTAACTGCATCAATACCGGTAAATGAAATGAACCTTGATTCATCAACAATTTATTATTTAACTGATATTCTTACGGGAGATTATTTGTCGGGTTTACCTTCGGAATTTGCAGCGCTGACGATTCCATTGGATGGATTCAGTGCAAAAGTATATTTGATTGCTGATTCTGTTGTTCAGGTGACAGGTATAAAAGAAATTGTATCTGATGTTGCAGATCCTGAATCTTTTGAAGTTGCACAGAATTATCCTAATCCATTTAACCCATTTACAAATATTAATTACAGCATTCCAAAGTCGGGCAGGGTAACGTTAAGAGTTTATGATATACTTGGTGAGGAAGTCGCGACACTGATAAATAGCGATCAGAACGCAGGATATCATTCAGTTTCATTTGACGGAAGTAAATATTCGAGCGGAGTTTATATTTATCGGGTTGAGTTCGCTTATCAGTCATTCACAAAAAAGATGATGCTTCTCAAGTAATGAAAATCTTTATTATCGGCGGGACGGGTTTTATAAGTAAGAATATAGTTGATATCTTACTTGAACGCGGACACGATGTTACAATATTTACACGTGGCAAATCAAAGAACCCGTTTAATCCGCATAAACATCTTCATTTCGAAACGGGAAACCGGAATAATGAATCTGATCTTAAAACAGCAGTTGGTAAGAATAATTTCGATGCCGTATATGATATGGTTTCTTATACGGCAGAGCAGTCTGAGAAAGCAGTAAAAATAATTAAAGGACATACGGGCAGGTTCGTTCATTGCAGCACTGTTTCTGTTTATATGGTGTCAAATGACGTACAATGCCCTATTACAGAAGATCAGGATAAGAGAGAATTGATGGTTAATTTTCCCCTCAGGAATCCATTCGGGATGGATTACGGAATAAACAAAAGAAAATGTGAAGATGTTCTATGGGAAGCTCATAACCCGGAAAGTTTTCCCGTTACGATGCTTCGTCCCGCTTTTGTTTGCGGCCCTGAGGATAAGACCCGGAGAGATTTTTTCTGGATTCAAAGGATCCTTGACGGTAAACCTTTGTTGGTCCCGGGTTCAGGAGATTTCGCATTCCAGCAGGTTTATAAAAATGATACGGCAAAAGTATTCTGTAATGTTATAGAATCTGATATAACAATCGGTGAGGCATATAATGTAGCTTCTGAGGAAATATATTCGTTAAATGAATATATCTTTATGATTTCAAAAATTCTGAATAAATCACCTGAGCTTGTTCATATTGATCAGGAAGTGTTCGATAATCTTGATATCAGTTATTATCCGGGGGCAGATGTTTTTCCGTTTAATACCAGAAGGACAGTAGTATTCAGCCTGGATAAAATTAAAAATCATATCGGATATAAATCAACTCCGTTTAAAGAATGGATGCCGGTTACAATAAATTGGTACAGGAAAAATGTAAAAGACTCTTTCGGATATAGTGAGCGAAATAGAGAACTTGAGATTATAAGGAGAATTAGAAATAAAGAGATTTAGAGACTTGGAGACTAAGGGACTGAGAGACGATTGGAAAAGATTAAATAATTTAATTTCGGGAATGTAAAATGGAAGATCAATTAAAACATTTAATTGAAAATGAAATTGAAAGTAATAACGGGATACTAAGACTTTCACCCGCATGGGTTGCAAGGAACTTTATCCCTCCGGGAAAGAGATTGGGACTTCCAGAAGAACAATATAACCTCGGTGCCAGAGGAGGGATTTGTGAAAGATGGATCGGCTCAACTACCGGTGCAGATAATAAAGTCGGTGTTCCATACGAAGGATTGAGTTTCCTGAAACTGGATTCCGGTGCAAAGGTCACTTTGAAAGATGCCGTTGATGGACTACCTGAAATGATCCTCGGAAAGAAATATTCAAGGACTCATAAAGGATTAAAAAGACTTGCAAAGATTTTTGATTATGAAGACAGACTCCCATATCATATCCACCAGATGCAGAGGCACGCTTCCCTGGTAGG
Source organism: Ignavibacteriaceae bacterium (assembly GCA_035456745.1). Lineage (GTDB taxonomy): Bacteria > Bacteroidota > Ignavibacteria > Ignavibacteriales > Ignavibacteriaceae > DATFVA01. The sequence goes on along the minus strand of DATICR010000423.1, from coordinate 3,538 downwards.
CAGAAATTCAAAAGATGAAGCTTACTATTTTCCTGAAAATGTCGATCACGGTAAACACGCTGAAACATTCTTTGGAGTTCATCCGCATATCGCCGAATCAAAGAATTACGATGTCCTTCTCCCTCATCTGGTCGAATGGAAAGATGATAAAATTCTGAAACATTCATTCGGCTACACTCAATATCCCGACGATGGTTTTCACGTCCCTTCAGGTACACTGCATGCTCCGGGTTCTGCCTTAACTGTAGAGCTCCAGGAAGATTCGGATGTGTTTGCAATGATGCAGGCTAAAGTGGGAAATACGTTAGTATCAAAGGAGTTGCTGTGGAAAGATGTTAGGAAAGAGGATAGGGAGAAATACGGTGAGAAAATTATTCTTAAAATGATTAACTGGAAAACCAGCGGCGATCCGGAGTTCTATGCAAACAGACATACTCCTCCGGTTCTTATCAAGGAGACTAAAACCCAATCAGGTGAAGAGCATTGGATATTTTATAATACTAAGAAATTCAACGGTAAAAAACTTATAGTTCATCCCGGGGGAAAGTTTTTGAGTAAAGATAATGGTGTATATAATATCCTTGTATGGCAGGGTAAAGGTAATTATGGAGGATTCGAAATCGCTTCACGGAATTCGTCTGCCGGTAAATTTGATCTTGATGAATTGATAATATGTCACGATCGTGCAGTATCAGGTATAGAAGTTGTAAATGACAGTACTGAAGACCTGATTATCTATAAATTCTTTGGTCCCGACATTAATCCCGATGTGCCTATGCTGCATGAAAATATTTAATTATTCACCATTACCTCTCCCTGATCTAAATGACATTTGATAAACTGACAATTGCTGAGCCGGGTGATTTAATTTTCGGCAGGGCTCCTAAGCCTTTAAAATTCCGAAGAGGATTTGAAATTGGTTCGGGACAGGTTTTCCCCGAAATAAATTTTACTCTGCCTCAGATGATTATTGATGAATCAAGCTGGCAGGAAGTAAAACAAATTTATAAAGATATAATTGAAGAAGTCTGTAAGCGCGCAGTTGATTTATATACACCTGCACTGGTGGTTGAATTTGAACTTCTCCCTCCGATGACGATGAATCCTGACTGGGGAGCAGAGATAACCGGAATACTTGCTGCTAAACTTGAGGAATTTTATAAAAAATATGGACTGAAATCTGCTCTTCGTGTAACTCCTGTGGATATACGCGACAACGATCGCCCACCTTTAATGAGAAGTGGAATAATGGTCGGGAATATGTTTAAATCATTCGAATTATGTGCACAGGCAGGAGCAGATATATTGTCGATTGAATCTACCGGTGGTAAAGAAGTCCACGACGAAGCGCTGGTAAATGCTGATCTGCAGGCAATAGTTTTTGCACTCGGAATACTGGCTGTTAATGATATGCAATTCCTGTGGGATAAAATTGTTACCATCGCTGATAGATATAATGTCATTCCAGGCGGCGATACTGCCTGCGGATTTGCAAACACTGCAATGGTACTTGCTGATAAAGGAATGATCCCCAGGACTCTTGCAGCCGTTGTTCGCATTGCTTCAATCGTAAGGAGCCTTCAGGCATACCGGCAGGGAGCTGTGGGACCTGGTAAAGATTGTGCGTATGAAGGTCCTTTCATTAAAATTATTACCGGAACTCCCATTTCAATGGAAGGTAAGTCAAGTGCCTGCGCACACTTAAGCTGCCTTGGAAATATTTCTTCCGCCTATGCCGATTTGTGGAGTAATGAGTCTGTCCAGAATATAAAATTATTGAGTACCTATGCACCGGTGGTTTCTGTTGAACAACTTATTTATGACTGCAGACTGATGAATATTGCCCTGAAAGAAGGTAATGCTTCCGCTATTAAATATCGTGACTGGATGATTAAGAGTGATGCTTTCCTCGATCCCCAGGCATATATTTTTCAGCCCGATATAATTTTTGCAGTCGCACAGAAGATAGTGGATGCTGCTTCTCCTTATAAAATGGTATTATCTGCTGTCGGTGAGACTTTGAAAATCCTTGATCATGCAATCAGTGAAAATGCGTTGAAGATAAATGACACAGAATTACGCTGGATTGATATCCTGGCAATGCAGTTCGAAACTCTTCCCGCCGACGAGGGAATATTGATCGATTCAATGAAGTATAGTCAGTATGCAGATAAGTATCTTCCTGAAGAGTACGGTATTCAGTAGATTTTTTATTTCCAACTTAACTTGCTGATAACCGATTTAATCTAAAGTTACGATTACCAACAAGCCCTTCCCTTGGTAAGGGAAGGGTTGGGATGAGTTAACCCTTAATATATTGTTTGCCAGACCCTGGAGGTCGCTACGAGTTTACTTTTAATTTTTAACATGCTGAATAAATTTTCGGAGGATAAATGAGCATAATAGATGACATAAAAGAAAGCGTCATACGCGGACACATTGATGTTAATTCCAAATACCCCCCTGATTTAAAAGATAAGCCGGGCGTAAAAGACCTGGTGCAGAAAGCTATAAATGATCAGATTGACGTATCTCAGATATTAAGACAAGGATTAATTGCAGGAATGGAAATGGTGGGAAAGAAATTTTCTGATGGAGAATACTTCGTCCCCGATATGCTTTTATCCGCGCAGGCGATGAAGGGCGGGGTGCAGCTTCTTGAACCTTTGCTCAAAGGAGAAGATACAAAAAAACTGGGAATTGTTATTATTGGTACTGTTAGAGGTGATATGCACGATATTGGTAAGAACCTTGTCGGAATGATGCTCGAAGGAGGAGGCTTCCGGGTAATTGATCTGGGAATCAATACGCCGCCTGAAAAATTTATTGAGAAAGCCAGGGAACATCCCGATGCAGTTATCGGGATGTCGGCATTGCTTACAACAACCATGGAGAATATGCGGTCATCGATTAAAGCATTACGTGATAATGGCCTGCAAAACAAGGTAATGATTGGCGGAGCTGCTACAAGTCAGAAATTTGCAGATGAAATTAAAGCAGATGGATTTACACGGGATGCAGCTCAATCTGTTCAACTGGTCAAAAAATTGTTGGGAATTGCTGCCTGAAAAAGTCGAATCCTCCTTACACAGTTTGCGGACTTGTTGATAACAGAATTAATCTTAAGTTGCGATTACCAACAAGCCCTTCCCTTCGTAAGGGAAGGGTTGGGATGAGTTCAAAAGGTCGACTCAGTGAGATTGGGATGAGTTAACATTAGGTCAGAATAAGTTCATTTTGGAAAATCTATAATCAGTAAAAAATAAAAATATAAAATGAAATACCGACTCTTGGGAAAAACTAATTTTAAAGTATCAGAAATTTGTTTCGGTGTTATGACTTTTACCGGGCAAACCGGATGGACACATCTTGGTATCCAGACTCAAAACGATGCCGATTATCTCACAAACCTCGCCATCGATAATGGAGTGAATTTCTTCGATACGGCAGATGTGTATTCAAAAGGTGTATCGGAGACTATGCTCGGCCAAGCTCTCGGCTCAAAAAGAAAAGATGTGGTTATTGCAACAAAAGGTGA
>DATICR010000422.1:0-6838 GCA_035456745.1 Ignavibacteriaceae bacterium | reverse complement strand
TATTATCTGCTTATAAATTTGATACTCAGTATCCGACTCCGCCACAGAGGCCAGAATTCCATCCACGCGGCGAGAAACCAATGTCTCAATGGCAGAGATTTCACGTTTCGTATCTTCCGCAGAATGTGTAAGCATAATATGGTACCCTGCACGGTAGACTATTTCTTCTATTCCTTTAATCGCATCCGGAAAAAATGAGTGAGTAATTTCAGGCACTACAACCCCGACTGTTTGTGTTTTTGCAACGGCCAGACTCTTTGCAATATGATTTGGGAAATAACCCAAATCGCGAGCCGTCTTTAAAACCAGCAATCTGGTTTTTTCATCCACATTTGGATTATTATTTAAAGCTCTTGATACGGTCATCATTGAGATGCTCAGAGCGTCTGCAATATTTTTTAATGTTACCTTGTTCGTCATTTTATTTTTTCTTTATTCCTATGCGAATTTCTTTTTTCAGAAACCCACTTCCCTCATTATTATCAAATTTAATTTCTATCCTGTTACCGGTCAGTTTACCTCCTGAAATATCCCGTACAAGTTTTGAATTGCGCACACCGAGTGTATATTCCTCTTCACCCTTTCCATCGACATACGTAATCAAATCATTTCCATTCAGTTCCTGATATAAAACTTTTAATTCATTATTCGTTTCTCCGGAATTTGTCTTTGAAGGAAGGAGATATATTTCGGGAGAAGGATCCAGTGTTATTTTTAGATCAGCGCTATCAGACAGATCGAAACTTGTATTTACAATATAAGCCTGATCAGCATTTTCCTCTATGAAGTCAATTTCTTTATCATCAAGCGTCTCAGTGATAACTTTTGTTCCCAGTCCAAATGCAGGCTTAAAAATTATTTTGATATTATTCAAACTCTTACAAGTTGCTTTTAAATTTAACCCATCATCAGTTCTTAACAGATTAATGTTCACGAAATTACCACCAACTTTTATATTACCTACAAAGAGACTATCCCAATCTGCAGGAAGATGCGGGGATAAATAAATTGTTTGGTTGACAGCATCAACATCCAGGCCTACCAGTCCTCTCATAAAGGGTTGTGCAAATCCGGAAGCAGAAAAACCCTGGTCGTGATAACCTTCGGCTAATTTAGTGTTAAAATTTCCGGAAAATACTTCAGCTACCTCACCAGGACCGTTATCGAAAAAGTGAGCAGCATTTGCCTGAATTAATCTGTATGCAGAGAGGCTGAAGTTATAATTGTATTGTCCGCAAACCATCAAATTTGAAATGAAGGGCCAGACGGCACCATAATTATAATTTGCCGGATCGTAAAGTTCAGATTTATCCGAAAGACTTCTGACTCCCCAATCAGTTATTAAATCAGAAAAGTTCATATGCTTCAGACTTTCGATGGCATTATTTTTATTTAGTATTTCAAATTTCATCCCTGTTGCAGGCCAGGGAGTAATTTCATCAACCTGTTCACCTTTTTCCGTGGCGCCATAACAGTACATCCCTTTTTCAGGCATCCAGAATTTATCTTCCATTGCCTTCAAAGCTTTCGTTAATTGATCTTCTGCCTGGAATTTTATTTCCTTATCTCCCACGGCACCAGCCATATCGATTACAGCTTTAATCCCTTTAGTCCATATAGCTGAGGTATAGAAATCAGCATAAATATGAACATACTTTCCAAACTCCAGTGCCCCCAGTCCGGCCCCTTTTAGATCCATCAACCCATCACCGTCGCTATCTTTGTTCAGACACCAATCATAAGCAGCTTTTATCGACTTCCAGCTTTCTTTAATAAAATCCAGGTCTCCACTCTGGCGGTAATAATCTCCAATTGCTACAAGGTACCATGGAGTAGTATCCGCGTGATTATATCCGTAGTGATAATCATTCCACCAATCCACAAGTCCATCACTTTGTGAAAGCTCATGTGCCATTTTGCCGATATCATTATTTACTTCTTCCGGATTTTTTTTCCTTATCGGAAAGTTATCCCGACGCTGCCATTTCTGGGTAAACTTCAGTGCATCCTTTTCAGAAATAAAATCCTGAAAGCTATTAAATGACAATGAGTTTATGAAGCAATCACCTCCAAAAAACCACGCAAATCCAGGTCTACCGCCATTACCCGAGAGACCGTAACCTGCTACCATTCCATATCCGAGATCAGGATTATCGACCATCAGATTATGCAATGCAACTTTACTCCATTCATATGCGAGATTCAATTTTCTGATCGGAGTAATAACTTTAATGGTCGATTCCCTCAGCGTCCTGTAGTATTCATAATTCTTCTGATAATATTGCTCGGCATTTTTCCAGAGATCATTATATAATATTTTTACTTCTTCGAACTTTGCATCGATTCCCCCCGCAATGACAATCGGTATAAATGAATTTCTGACTTCTTCAGGTTTCACTTCTATCTGAAATTGCAGAGGATTATCTGCGAACATATGCGCAGGAGGAGCCGTCATTTGTTGTCCAAGCGGAGATCCGCAAATAAATATGGCCCTCTGACGTCCTTCCGAAATAATGTACCCTTTAACATCATCATCCCAATAACTATACTGTCCTCCGATCCCCGCAGGCCATTGAGGCTGCATCACCGGAAGAAAACCCGGAACAATTTTTAATGGAATTGTTGTGTTCACATCAAGAAGAATGATTGCACCTTTTTCCTCAACAGGAACCAATATAATTTCTCTCACGGTAAATGATTCATAAGCATATGTTATAACTGCAGTTTCAGGAGTTACCGATAAAGTTTTCAGAATATCTTTCGGTTGAATGGGAGTTGTAGAAGAACCGCTAAAAAACAAAAGCTGAAAATTCCTTAAAGGTTTCCAGGGCCATACCCACATTTCAAAAGTACCATCCTCAAATCCCATCAAGGCTGCTTTTCTTCCAATCCGATCGAAATATTGATTCGGCTGTGCCGGCATAGTTAATTCAATATCATTTTTCTGTAATTCAAATTTTGGAATCAATCCCTTTTGTTCATTCTGTCCAAATAAATTAAGAACCAGAAAGAATGAAATAACAGTTGATAGCTTAATTCTCATTAATAAAATTCCCTCAATAACTTTTTACTTTTTTTTACCTCTTAGGTAAGTTGTCTTTTATCTTGTCTCGGGTCCTTCCGCCTCCTTATTATATTTATCAATCAGCACCCTGGCCATTATTGAATCCCAGATATAATTAGAAGGACTATTCATAATATCATTATCAGGACTATATGATTCCCAATAGTCATGATTCTTTTTTAATTGTGTAACAACTGCAAGAAGCATTTTATCAGAAAGTTCATCAGCAATTTTTTTATAACCGTATTGTTTTAATCCATCTATTATCATATAATCCCAGAGCAGCCAGACAGGACCATTCCATTTACAGCAATAATCTACATATGGGCTATAAAATGGATCATCGGCTGCTAATGTTGGTACTCCATATTTTCTCCAGAATTCGTCAGGATTGATCAGATGTTGCACCAATCGTTCCGCTCTGTCTTTAGGTGCAGCACCAGCCCATAACGCAAGCAGTCCAATTATTTCTTTATGTTTTAAATCCCTTGTCAGGAAATGAAATGAGTGATTCTTTTTATCAACGTGATAATAAAATCCGGTTGAATCATCCCACATATATTTGTTTATTAATTTCGAAACATGATTTGCCTTATTTATCCAGTTTTCCCTCCCTTTACTGTCTCCCAGTGCATCTGCCATCTTTGAAAGTGATTTCATTTCTTTGACGATCATCAAGGATAAATCAAGATCCTCGAGCTCATCAGAAATATCTTCTTTATCTACATCAAGATGTCTTTCCTTTGAAACCTGGAAAACAACATTATACCAGTCTCTAACATTTTCGATGATTCCGTAAGGTCCCCATTCAAATAATCCGTCGTGATCGGCGTCCCTGTTTTCTTCGAGCCACTTTACATATTTCGAACCCGAATTATATGCATCTTTCAGAAAAATTTTATCCTTACTTACTTTATATATTTCCCAGTTTTCCCAGGAAAAAAACGGCGCGGAAGTTGTTGACATATCCCTGCCCAAATCTTTGCTGTAATGAGGATAATCCTGCAGGCCGCGGGGGCCATGCCGGTAAGCAATTAATCCATCAGCACGCTGCTGATCCATATAAATTCTTTGAGAACCCTCCGCAGAAACAGGATCCATATACGCATATGCAAGCATACTCAAGGATTCATGGAGAACCTGATGACCGTGTCCCCAGCCCCATAAAGGTTGCCGTGAAAAAACATAGAAGTTATGTTTAGCGGAATCCGCGGGGGGAAGCATACAGCCACGGACAAGATTAAAAGCTCCGAGATAGATAAGCTTTTCAGCGCCGGTACTAAACTTTATCTCAGGTACCCGTGAATAAAGCTCTACATCATCGTCTACATATTGCTGAAGAGGTTCAGTCTTTAATTTATTGATCTGTTCAAAAAGTGTTTCGGTATTTTCTTTCTGATCCTGCCAACCTCTGAAATATCTGACATTTTTTTCTTCCCCGGGCTGCAATACAAATTTGTCTTGCAGTGCTACAAAATTTACATATCCGTCATTTTTAAGATTCAGTGAGTCGCTTCTGTTATCTGAGTAATAATCTGTTTTAATATTAATATAAAATTGTTTGAGGTCTCCGGAATATCCGCCGTATGAATATGGCTTAAAATTACCTGTAAAGAAATCTCTTGTTTGTGTAGGATATGGAGCATTTTTATACAGACTGCTTATCAATCTGTATTTTGATTCATAATGATTTGTTATATATCCATTATTTTTATTGTCAAAATCTTTAATCAATAAAGAATCATTTCCCAATTCCAGAACGGGATAAATTTCGATTTCATGGACTGTATTATCGATATTCTTAATCTGCATATTTACAATTGCAATCGAAGAGCTATAGACAAAAAACATTTCCTGCACCTGAATTCCCTGAAATGGTTCATACTCAAGAATTGCCATATCAGGAAACGATGAAGTGACAACAGGTTTCTTGTGATAATTTTCAATTTTAGTCACAACTACCTGGTTTATTTTCCAGATACAATAAAATTTACCTGCCTGATCGCCGGAATAACTTATGGGATAGCAGTCGGAATAATAATCCATTTTATATCCTTTGTCCCCATACAATTGCGACCTTTCCATTGCCGCAGTATAAGTTGTGAAAAGAGGATCATCGGATTTTGCATTAATGTTCAGAAAATCATTACTGACAATCAACGATTGCGATGCTATATCCGCCGCTAACAAAAGTATTAAAATAAAAGTAAACCTCATTTCATATTTCCTCTTAATTATTGTGTTAACAGACTATCTATGGACTAAGCCTTTTAGTGACATAGAGAAGAAGTCAACCATTCAATTATACATCCATTCATTCTTAATGAATTCAATTATTCATTATTTCACATTGATTCCACTAAGGTCAATGATGAATCTTGATATTATTCCCGCCCAAATATATGTTTTATTCCAGCCCGCCTGATGATCATCAGGACTATAAAATTCCCAGAACCAGTGATCCGTTTTAAGCTGATAAATCATATTGGACATTACTTTCTTTGCCAGCTCTTTTGCTTCTTTATTATAGCCATAATTCAAAAGTCCTCTGAATACTAAATAATCCCATTGAACCCAGACCGGGCCATTCCAGTAACCCATCGGATTATAATAACTATCATCAGCAGATAAAGTCGGAACTCCATAGTTACGCCAGAATTCCTCTGGATTCAATAAATGTTTCATCAAAGCTGCAGCCTGTTCTTTATCAGCCACTCCTGCCCAAAGTGAAAGAAAGGCTATGATCTCTTTTCTCTTAAGATCATTTTTGTTTTTGAATGTGAAGCTATGGTCCGTCTTATTTATGTTATAATAAAATCCGGTTTCAGGATCCCACATAAATTTATTTATTAAATCTGTTCTCTTTTGCGCATCTTTCATCCAACTCTCAGCTTCTTCACTCAAGCCGAGTTCTCCAGCCATTGAAGACAACGACTTTGCTTCACTTACAAGCATTATGTTACAATCGACATCTTCAAAATTTGAGGGATCTCCGACCTCATCCCAGACAGCTACTCGTGCATCTCTGACACATTCAAGAACAGCATTGGCTCCCCATTCGCACAATCCATCTTTATCAGAATCACGGTTGCTTGTATAATAATCATAAAACATTTTCCCCGACTCGTAAGCTTGTCTTAAAAAGTCTTTATCTTTAGTAATTTTATATATTTCCCAGTTCTCCCAGTTAAACCAGGGAGCAGAAGAAGTGAGCTGTCCGTTTTCAGGTATTGACTCATTTAAATAGGGACCGGTCCGGTAATTTATATAACCATCGGGCAACTGTCTTTCCATAAAAACTCTCTGTGAGTTCATCGCACTTTGCGGATCCATAAAGACATAAGCAAGCATCGTAAGACTTTCGTGAAAGACCTGACCGCCATATCCCCATCCCCATCTTGGCTCGCGGGAAAATACATAATAATTATAGCTGCATTCACCTTCCGGAGGAAGCATACATTGCCTGATCAAAGTAAATGCATTCCAGAATAATAATTCCTGGTCGGGATTTTCAAAATGAAGAGCAGGAATATTTTCATATATTTTTTCATCTTCTTTCATATACTTATCTAAATCATCGTTCATCAGAGATTCACAGGAGGGAATTATTTCATTTATATCTTTTGCCGCTTCGATTACCCCACGAATCAATTTTAATACAGTTGAATTTCCTGCAGGAATATTTAATACTTTCTTCATACAGATTATTTTCGATTCATCAGCCGGTATAATTCCATTTAATGAATTCTTTACAACAGCATTAAAAAATATTGT
>DATICR010000421.1:0-4598 GCA_035456745.1 Ignavibacteriaceae bacterium | reverse complement strand
TATATACTTGGTGTCGAAATGATTGCAATGCTTCTGATGTCCGGAATTGTCGGAGCATATCATATCGGTAAACGGAAAAAGAAAATTCATCACAGATATATGGAGGAGGCGGATGAATAATGTACCTGTGATGGCCGGATTAATTTTGACGGGAATACTTTTTATAATTGGTGTGATGGGAGTACTTATAAGAAGAAATTTAATTTTTATTCTGATGTCCATAGAGATAATGCTTAATGCCGCTGGCATGGCATTTATCGTCGGTGCATCCAAATGGACTCAGCCGGATGGACAGGTTATGTTTATTTTCATACTGGCGATGGCTGCCGCGGAAGTTGCAGTGGGACTTGCACTCATCCTGCAGGTCTATAACAAATTTAAAACCCTTGATGCTGATTCTTTGGATAAAATGAAGGATTAATATGCTCAGTTTGTTATGGCTGATAGTAGCGCTGCCCCTGTGTGGTTTTTTGCTACTTGCAATATTCGGAAGAAAATTTACTAAGACTGTTGCAGGAATTATTGGCGTCGGCACTGTTGGATTATCTGCTTTATTGACTATTCTTATAGGAATCTCATTTATTGCCGGGTTAAGTCATACGAAAATTTATGTCCAGACATTATGGCAGTGGTTCTATGTTAACGGCTTCAATCCTTCGATTGCTTTTCATCTTGATTCACTTTCAATGGTCTTCATCTTTGTCATCACATTTGTGGGATTTTTTATTCACCTGTATTCTGCAGAATTTATGTATGATGAAGAAGGGGAATACTCTCAGTTTTTTGCTTATATGAATTTGTTCGTTGGTTCGATGCTTATTCTTGTCCTTGCCGATAATCTTCTTCTTCTTTATCTGGGTTGGGAAGGCGTTGGGTTATGCAGTTATTTATTGATCGGCTTCTGGTATAAAGATCCGGCAAATGGTACGGCAGCAAGAAAAGCATTTATAGTTACACGTGTTGGCGACACTGCAATGGCTGTAGGTCTTTTCTATCTCGTAATGAATTTTAATACTTTAAATTTAAGTTCGATTCTATCTTCTGCTCAGCAGCAATGGCCGTCGGGATCAGTTATGGCTTTTACTGCTTCAATACTTTTACTCGGAGGTGCATTAGGAAAATCTGCTCAGCTTCCATTGCAGACCTGGCTTCCTGATGCAATGGCTGGTCCCTCTCCTGTAAGTGCATTAATACATGCCGCCACTATGGTTACGGCAGGTGTTTATCTGATCGCACGAACAAATATATTATTCATTTTATCCCCGCCGGTTCAGACAATTGTTGCAATAATCGGAACTCTTACACTGTTATTGGCCGGATTCAGTGCTCTGACACAATATGATATTAAGAGAGTGCTCGCTTATTCAACTATAAGCCAGATTGGTTATATGTTCCTGGCTCTGGGAGTCGGTGCATGGTCTGCAGCCATTTTCCATTTTATGATCCATGCTTTCTTTAAGGCTCTTTTATTTCTTGGCGCGGGCGCGGTTATAATTTCTCTTCATCATGAACATAATATGTTTAAAATGGGTGGACTTCGGAAAGAAATGCCCGTAATATTTTACACTTTTTTAATCGGGTCCGCTTCGCTGGCAGCCCTTCCATTAATCACTGCAGGATTTTATAGTAAAGATGAGATAATATGGTTTAGCTGGTCTTCTTCAATTGGAAATCCATGGTTGTGGATCGGAGCTATAATCGGTGCATTTACTACAGCCATATATACATTCAGGATGGTCTTTATAACTTTTTTTGGCGATACAAAAATGAAACCGCATAAGAAGCCAGGGAACCTGATTCTGATTCCACTTGTAGTACTGGCTGTATTATCTGTTATTGGAGGTTTTATTCAAACACCTTCATCACTTGGCGGCGTTTCTATATTCTCCAGTTTTCTTAATCTGACTCTGCCTGCAGTGATAACGAATCATTTTTCGGAAGGATTTGAAATCTTCTTCCAGGTGATTACTGTAGTCCTCGCACTATTAGGAATTTATATAGCATATATCCTTTATGCTAGGAGACGTCCTGCCGAAAGGAATAAGTCGGCTGCAGCAAACTTTCTGTTATATGGCTGGGGATTCGATTGGATATATGACAGGTTATTTGTCAGACCGATTGTATGGTTAGCAGAAATTGACAGACATGATTTTATTGATTATTTCTATATTCTGATAGCCTGGATAACGGGTCTGGGAAACACAATTCTTAAACAAACTCAAACCGGAAAATTACGCTGGTATGCAATGGGTCTGGTCATAGGTGCAATACTAACTATTTCAATAGTATTATTATCATGATACTTGTATACATTATATTAATTTTATTTATAGGAGGCTTATTAGCCTGGCTTTTTTCCAGAATAAGCGATGCATTATCACGCTGGATATCACTTATCTTTTTGATTGCTGGATTTGTTTTTGCAATTATCCTGTGGTTGAATTCTTCTGCTTCTTTTGAAATCACTAATTCTCAAAACTGGATTACAGAAATCAGATTCAGCTGGATTCCACAGTTTGGTATCAGTCTGCATTTTGCGGCAGATGGTTTAAGTATTCTATTAATATTGCTAACCTTATTCCTTGGAATCCTTTCTGTTCTGACTTCCTGGAAAGGTATTACAAAAAATGTTGGATTTTATCATTTTAATCTACTATGGATACTTGCTGGAATTATAGGCGTATTTACTTCTCTTGATCTGTTTCTGTTTTATTCTTTCTGGGAGGTAATGCTGATACCAATGTATTTTTTGATAGGGATATGGGGACATGAAAACAGAGTTTATGCTTCATTTAAATTTTTCATCTTCACGCAGGCCAGCGGACTGTTGATGTTTGTGGCTATTCTTGCCCTTTATTTTATTCATGGTCATAATACAGACAATTATACATTCGACTACACTGAGTTACTCGGTACTAATCTGTCGCCGGCCGCGGGCATGTGGATAATGCTCGGATTCCTTATAGCATTTATTGTTAAACTGCCTGCAGTTCCTTTCCATAACTGGCTTCCCGATGCACATACTGAAGCACCAACCGCAGGAAGTGTAATCCTTGCCGGATTATTATTAAAGACCGGTGCATATGGAATTCTCAGATTTATTATCCCTTTGTTCCCGGAAGCCAGTAGAAATTTTGCACCGATTGCAATTATCATGGGAGTAGCGGGAATCCTCTATGGTGCTAAACTGGCATTCGCTCAAAATGATTTCAAAAGGTTGGTTGCATATACCAGCGTCAGTCATATGGGGTTTGTTCTTTTGGGTGCGTTTTCATTTAACCAGCTTGCACTGCAAGGAGTAGTAATGCAGATCCTCACTCATGGAATAAGCACGGGAGCTTTATTTATTATTGTTGGCTCTGTTCAGGATAGAATTCATACAAGGGATTTAAATCGATTGGGAGGTTTGTGGGAGCAGGTACCAAATATGGGCGGGATTACTATGGTTTTTGCCATGGCATCTCTGGGTCTGCCTGCACTTGGAAATTTTATTGCTGAATTTCTCATTCTTGCAGGTTCATTTCAATCAACGGTTTTCTGGACAATCATTGCCTCGCTTGGTCTGGTCGCTTCAGCTCTTTACTCACTCAGGATCCTTCAAAAAGTTTTTTTTGGAGAGAAAAAGGAGGAATGGAAAATTTCGGATTTCGAGGGAAGGGAATTATTGGTGATGGCTTCTCTTATCATAGCAATTGTATGGATAGGGATTTATCCGCAATCATTTCTTGGAACATCACAGGCATCTATTCAGAGAATACTGTATATCAATGAAAGTACAAAAACATTGCAGGTGAAATCCAACTCAATTTTTAGAAAGGTACCTGGTTTTGGTGAAGTGAAAAAAGATGCGGAGTTGAAATGAGTTCTCTGGATTTTTACGTTTTAATTCCTCTTGTCATTATTGCACTTGCATCAGTTGTTATAATGATAATAATAGCGATAAAGAGATTTCACGCAGTTGTCAATGCCTCCTCACTTTTAATCCTTATTGCTGCATTTGTAGCGTTGTTTTTTATTCGTTATTATATTCCTAGACAGGTAACACCCCTTCTGATTGTTGATAATTATGCATTATTCTACTGGGGATTAATTATCGCAGCTGCTTTTTTTGTCGTCCTTTTATCTTATAAGTATTTCAAGGACCAGGAAATAGACAGCGAAGAATATTATATACTCATTTTTAATGCGGTATTGGGTTCTGCGATTATTGTATCAAGTAATCATTTTATTTCTTTTTTTCTTGGACTTGAACTGCTGAGTGTGTCACTTTATGTTCTAATTGCATATCCACGATTTAAAGAAAAACCTATTGAAGCCGGGATTAAATATTTAATTCTTGCAGCAGCTTCATCTGCTTTCCTTCTTTATGGAATGGCTCTTGTATATGCTGATACTGGTTCAATGTTTTTTCCACAAATATTAAAGATAATAAAATCAGGTAATGCACTTTCGCCTTTTTTTTCTGTATTCGGATTTGCTCTCATGATTATTGGGATAGGTTTTAAGCTGGCGGTTTTCCCTTTCATTTATGGACTCCAGATGTATACCAGGGAGCACCCGCTCCTGTCACTGCTTTTATTGCCACAATTTCAAAGGGT
>DATICR010000420.1:0-5023 GCA_035456745.1 Ignavibacteriaceae bacterium | reverse complement strand
TGAGCGGAGAGGAATTTCTTATCTCCAATACTTACGTTATTCCAAAAGAAATCAGCAAGCATTCCGACGTCATTTCCGAAGATCATGTCCAGGAGCATATTGAATCCATAAATGATATTGCATACGCTCAGAATTTTACGGAAAAAGAAATCGCGGGTCATGTTGAGGAAATTCAGAAGGGTGTTACAATTTCAACATCGTTTAAAGAGCTCAATGGATTTACGAATGTAACGATAATAACAAACGATTTCCCTTCATTATTATCGAAATTATGCGGAGTCCTTTCAATAAACGGTGTAAATATTCATGATGCAAGAATTTTTACGAGAAAAGATGGAATAGTTATTGACACTTTCAATGTTACCGATTTTAACACCGGTAAAAAAATTGATAAGGAAAAATATTCAAAGATCCGTAAGGATATGAAAGCTGTAATTTCAGGACTACTTCAACTGAGCACTGAATTTGCCAAAATGAAATCAAAATGGTGGAGAATAGAAACCAAATTATTCAAGCGAACCGGAAAAGTTAAGATTGAATTTGAAAATCACGAAAAGTACACGATTGTTGACATATTCTCACCAGACAGACTTGGATTTCTATATCAGGTAACGAATAAGATGAACCAGCTTGGATTAAGTATTTACTTTGCCAAGATTTCTACTCGAGGTGATGATATCGTTGACTCTTTTTATGTGCTCGATGCAAGAGGTAAGAAAATATCCCCAAGCGATTATGACCTGATAAAAACGGAGCTTACCGAATTAATTTCTCAACTATTATAGGAAATCGAAATTGAATTTCATGGAAAAAGAAAAGCCGATTGGTGTGTTTGATTCCGGTATCGGCGGATTGACGGTGGTGAGAAGGATTGCGTCGTCACTTCCTGAAGAAAATATAGTTTATTTTGGTGATACCGCAAGAGTTCCCTATGGTTCGAAATCAAATGATACTGTCATTGAATATTCCTTAGAAGATGCAAAATTTCTGATGCAGAAAAATGTAAAAGCAATCGTGGTAGCCTGTAACACTGCGTCATCTGTAGCAATTGAAATCCTTAAAAATACTTTTGATGTTCCGATAATCGGGATGATTGAACCAGGTGCACAATCGGCTGTTGCTTCAACAAAAAATAAAAGAATTGGTGTGATAGGAACGAGGGCCACTATTACCAACAGGGCATATTCAAATAAAATAAAGGAATTAAATCCTGAAATAGAAGTATTCGAGACTGCATGTCCTTTATTTGTTCCCCTTGCAGAAGAGGGCTGGATTAACCA
Source organism: Ignavibacteriaceae bacterium (assembly GCA_035456745.1). Taxonomy (GTDB): domain Bacteria; phylum Bacteroidota; class Ignavibacteria; order Ignavibacteriales; family Ignavibacteriaceae; genus DATFVA01. The sequence goes on along the minus strand of DATICR010000420.1, from coordinate 3,743 downwards.
CAAAGCCACATACGAGATTGCCGAGGAATATCTGAAAGAGCTCAGGGAAAAAGAGATTGACACCCTTGTTCTTGGCTGCACTCATTATCCTATTCTTGCAGGAGTAATTCAGGAAGTAATTGGAAAAAAAGTACAACTTGTAGATTCAGGTATAGTTGCTGCAGAAATGATTAGAAATGAATTAGACAGGACAGATCTGCATACTAATAGTTATGCTGTTGGAAATCAGGAATTATATGTAAGTGATATTCCCACAAAATTCCGTGAAGTTGCAGAACTTTTCCTGGGTAAGCCTGTAAGTGATGTGCATAAGGTGGAAGTGGAACACCTTTTAAGAAAGTCTACAGTCAACAGTCCATCAATCGGCAAATGATGCAAATGAGGGGTTAACTTTTTTATGAGGGGAATAATATTATTAGGCAAATGGCAGCAGGAGAAAAGTCAACAGTCTGCCTTACAGTCATGCAAGTCTTCAATCAGCAAATAAAAAAAATAAGGGGTTAACTTTTTTATAAGGTGAATAAAATATTTTTAGACAGATGGCAGCAGGAGAAAAGTCAACAGTCTGCATCCTGCCTTACAGTCAGGCAAGTCTTCAATCGGCAAATAAAACAAATAGGGGATTAACTTTTTTATAAGGGGAATAATATTATTAGACAAATGGAAGCAGGCGAGAAGTCCGCAGTCGGCAATCATCAATCGGCAAAAAATACAAATAAGAGTTTAACCCTTTTTATAAAGGAAAAATAAAAAAGACTGCAAATTAATTTTTCTCAATTACAATTTCATATAGATTTGAATGCTGAATCACATCATCATTATTTTTAGTTTAAATTAAGTTATTTTTAATAAAAAGATATAATTTCAAACTATTTACTTTTATTGCTAACGGAGAGAAATGGAAACTTACAACTATCTAAAAAAAGATCTTGATAATTTAATTGACAATCTCAGAGCTGACCTGAATCTAATAGCGAGTAAAAAAAGAGATGATGAATGGAAGAGGGACCACTATCGATATACATTTACAATTTTTGTCCAGAGGGCATATAATATTCTCAACACATCAATAACTAAAAACCCACCCGCTGAAATTCAGCCTTCCACAAAACAAGAGATGCAAGTATTAATAAGAATTATAGAAGATATGATCTCAAATGAGAAGGAATAATTGAAAAAATCCGCTGTCGGCAATCTTCAATCGTCAAAAAATACAAATAAGGAGGTAACTTTTTTTAGGGAGAGGTGACGCCAAGAAACGGAGTTTTTTGTTATCAATTCTCGAACAATTTCCTCAATTTCTTTTTATCCTTCGTTATTCCCAGGGCGAGCATTAATTTTATTCTTGCTTTCTGCCCGTTTAAATAATCTGCAAATATAACTCCTATTTTATGCAGCCATTTCCCTGCGCCAGGATAGCTGTAAATGTCTAGAGTTTCCCCCGCAGGGCAACGGGAAACAAGTACAACAGGGATTCCTTTTTTAACAGCATATTTTATTCCTTTAAAGGCCGGAGGAGGAACATTTCCTACTCCAAGAGCTTCAACAACAATTCCCTCTACTCCGCTGTCGGCTGAATATTTAAAAAATTTATCATTCATCCCCGCATAAACTGTAAGCATATCCACATTGGAAATAAGTGTATCAGTTTCAAGAGTTTCAAGTTTACGGGGAAGTCGATTTAGAATAACCCTTCCATTCTGTACAAATCCAAGAGCACCAAAATCAAGACTTGTAAAACTATCAATCTGTTCAGTATAAATTTTTGTTACTTCACTTGCAGCATTGATTTCGCCATTAAGACAAACAAGCACCCCAATATTTCTGCAATTATCATTCAGGCAAATACTAATTGCATCCATAAGATTCCGCGGTCCATCCCAATCAGGTTCTGAACTGTTTTTCATTGAGCCAATCAATACAATAGGTATATCTGTTTTAATTGTCAAATCAAGAAAATAAGCTGTTTCTTCAAGAGTATCAGTTCCATGTGTAATAATAATACCCTTATATTTTTCCTCTTTTATCAATTCACGTAATTTTTTTGAAAGAGCCATCATTAATTCAGGTGTCATATGAGGTCCGGGGTACTTACCAAAATCATAACAGGAAATATCCGCAAGTTTTTTTGCTTCGGGTATTTTCTTAAGAAGTTCACTACCTGAATATCTTGGAACGGCACCACCGGTTTTTTTATCGATTTTCATCGAGAAAGTGCCGCCGGTAAAAACTACTAATATTTTATGCATAATCACTTTCGATTTAATATTATTAAATATAATCCGGTATGAAATTTTATAAAAAAATATGATAAAAAATTGAGGATATTTTAGACTTGTAGTATTTAACCCTATGCCTTATTTTTGCAGTTGAAAGGAGAATCCTATGTTAATGATACAGGATGTGGAATTGACGCCAAATCCACAAGCTTTGAAATTTATATTAAATGAAAAACTTTTAAAATTTGAAACAAGGCAGTTCGCGGATAGAGAGTCAGCCAAAGATGATCCTCTTGCCTCTGCTATTTTTAATATTGAAGGTGTTGTTTCAGTGTTTTATATGGATAAATTTGTAACAGTTGAGAAATCTGTGAAGACAAGCTGGGGACAGATACAGAAACCTCTAATTGAATTTATAAGAAATTTTGATAAAAATTTAATTCCTGCTGAAAGAGAAATAAAACCATTCAACGGAAGTGAGAATGAAATGCTTGGAAAAATTAATTCACTTCTGGATATGAGAGTCAGACCAGCGCTTGCAGGTGACGGCGGTGGACTCGAGGTAATAGGTTTAGACGGTTATACTGTTAAAATACGGTACCAGGGTGCATGCGGAAGCTGTCCCAGTTCCATCAGTGGAACTTTGATGGCTATCGAAGGATTATTAAAAAGAGACATTCATCCTGCCCTTGAAGTAGTATCAGCATAAATTTTCTTCCGTGTGCTCACTAATATGCGGGGAAGAAATTAAAAATTCTTCCCCTTTTTTATTTTCTTTTTCATAAATTGAAGAGCAGAGAGCGGGAGATTTTTTTATGAAAAGTAATGAATGTCTTTACTTCACCACCTTTAGATTATCAAGAATAAACTTTAAAATATTTGCTACAAAAAAGGGCATTCATCAAATCCATTTAAATGATAAAAGTACTACTCCGAATGCGAAGAAAGCCATTACACTTCAGCAGGACGATCCATACTTCTTCGATATTTACAGACAGCTGGATGAATACTTTAAGAGAGAAAGAAATAAGTTTGATATTCCGCTTGATCTTTCCGGAACAGATTTTCAGCTTAAAGTATGGAAAGAACTTTCAAAAATTCCCTTTGGAAAAGTTATGTCATACAAAGAAATTGCAGGGAAAGTTGGCGGAAGCTCTTATGTACGTGCGGTAGGAAGAGCAAATAGTCAGAACCCGGTTCCAATAATAATTCCATGTCACAGAGTAATTGAATCAGGCGGAAGGCTGGGGGGTTATTCCGGCGGCATTGAAATAAAAGAAAAGCTGCTGGAGCTGGAAGGAAGCCTGAGCCTGAAATTATTTCAATAGAAACATATTGTAATATTTCATTTAAGCAATACAAGCTTACGGGAAGAAGAATATTTGTCTGACCCGGCCTTAAGAAAAATGAAATTCTTTACTAGGATTCTTTATTTATTGCTGCGTAAAGAATTATTAGGTGAATTAATCAGAAATTGAATGTATCTAATTAACTCACTTATTGGAGGTGGTAACATTTCATCAA
>DATICR010000419.1:0-5560 GCA_035456745.1 Ignavibacteriaceae bacterium | reverse complement strand
GACGGGAGGAAACCTCCAATAAATCCCATTATTAAAGCGAAGAAGAGTGTCCAGAGGACTATATCGGGAGAAAGTGCAAATGAAAATGCAAGTTCAGAAAAAGAATTGAAGTTCAATGTCGAAATAGAAATGAATTGGAGTAAGGATGCCAGAACAATTCCGATAATTCCGCCTGTTAATGCTATGAATAATGATTCGGTTAAGAACGCAATTAATATGCTTCTACGGCTGAAACCCAGAGCACGCAGTGTACCTACTTCAACTGTACGGTTTGCAACAGCTGCATACATTGTTATCATTGCACCGATAGTTGCTCCGATACTAAAAATGATTGTGACAAATAATCCCAGGTACTTAATAAACGCCGACATAATTTCAGATTGTTCTTCAAAATATCTCTGTTCAGGTTTAGCTTCGAATTGCTGAAGTCTCCTGTCTTTGCTGAAAGCATTTATAAAACTATCATAATGCCGAATATTGTCAAGTCTTAATGTTACGGAAGAAACCGTACTTCCGCGGTTGAATGCACTCAAAAGCTGAACTTCATCTCCCCACATCTCTGAATCAAAGCCGCTGCCGTCGGTTGAAAAAATCCCGACAATTTTCCAGTTATCACCTGCAAACTTAACGCTGCTTCCTATTTGTGCACCACTGAATTGACTGGCAATAGATTTACCAACGATCAATTCCCTGACTCCAAATCTAAACATCCGACCGTCGATTATTTTCATTTGAGGACGCAGTTCATTCACAGTTGGAGATACACCTCTTACTGTAATATTACTTACACCACTTCCATTACTTTTTTCAAGATTAATAATTACAACAGGTTCGTCGGATATTATTGGAGTCCCGTCCGGTTTCTTTGAAATGTAAGGAAGTGATTTTATTATTCCCTGAGTATCACCATCAATTATACTTGAAATCTCACCATTTGCAGCTTTCCGTGTAATCTTAACATTGTCAGGTGAGCCTGTTGATACAAGTGTTTTTTTGACACCATATGCCATCATAAGAACAGCGGCGAAAACAAATACAACCAGGGCAATACCAGATATTGTAATCACAGTCGTTAGTCTTCTCGTCCCGAAATTTCTGATTGTGTATTTAAATGGAATTTTCATTTTAAAATCTTTCAGATAATTATTTTACCCAACGAACCTGAAACCATCAACAATACGGGTTCTCAAAGCACGCTGTATAGGAAATATTGCTGCGGCAATACCGATAATTACCGCTGCACTGACCGCCAGTATAATTGTAACCGGCTCAATTTCAAATACAGGGAAAAATCCTTTAGGAATAAATTCTGCAAATCCATTCACTATGGGAAAAGTTATTAACAGACCAACACCGCCTCCAAGTAAAGCCATAAAGAGAGATTCTCCCATGATCAATCCCACAAGGTGCCTTGCTGAAAATCCCAGTGTTTTGAAAACAGCATACTCTCTTGTTCTTTCGCGGGCGGCCATAATCATTGTATTTGCCAGCACCAGCATAATAATTCCGATTATTACAAAGGAGAGAACATTCATTGAAGTAATTATGGCACTTGTTGAAGCAAGGAATCCCTGTTGAAAAGCTCTCTCAGTTTCCGTTTTTGTTTCGGCAGGTGAATTTTTAAATAATGCATCAATCTCCCGGGAAATCTCACCCGATTTTGAAGGATCATTAATCTTAACCACATACCAACCTACATCTCCTTCCCTTCCTGGCATTTCTTCTCTCATTCTGTCATCAACATAATCCCAATGGAACATCATCTGAGTAGCATCGGTTGTTTTATATTTTGGTTTATATATTCCGCGAATTACAAAATCCCATCGTCCGGGATAAATATCTCCTTCAATTGCCATAACATCACCAATTTTCAGGTTATATTGTCCGGCAATTTTCTCTCCTATGACACACGAGTTCTTTTCTTTTTTAAAATCCGAAATTTCTTTTGGAGACAGCACAAACTCAGGATATACATCTAAAAAAGTATTTGCATCAACAGCTAATCTTGCAAAAAACTGGTTTTTATCTATATATACACCCTGAAACCAATTAGCAAATGTAACTTCACCGACTCCGGGTACCGAGCTAATTTTATCCCGATATGCATATGGTAAAGGGAATATAAATGATACAGCTTGTCTGGTAATTAGCCTATCGGCTGCAGATGCTTCGACACCTACATACCAGGCAGTTACCACAGTTCGAAGCAATCCGAATGCAATGACGGCGACCGCTATTCCTGAGACAGTCAGAATTGATCTGAGTTTATGGCGCAGAGTATTTTTAAAAATAAGTTTAAATACTTTCATACAAGCTCCGGAATTAAATCACCTTTATCGAGATTTCGGATTAAATGAGCTTTTGAAGCAGCGTGGGGATCGTGAGTAACCATTACTATTGTTTTATTGAATTCCTTATTCAGTCTTTCCATCAATGTTAATATTTCATCTGCCGAATTTCTGTCGAGATCACCTGTAGGTTCATCAGCAACAAGAATTGCAGGATCGGTTACTATTGCTCTGGCGATTGCCACTCTTTGCTCCTGACCACCCGATAATTGTTTGGGATAATAATACATCCTGTCACCCAATCCTACTATTTCGAGGGATGTCTGCACGTGTTTTTTCCTTTCAGCTTTTGATAAATTAGTCAGCAGCAAAGGAAGCTCGACATTTTCAAAAGCAGTAAGTACGGGAATCAGATTATAAAACTGAAATACAAAACCAATATTAGACGACCGCCATTTTGCCAGCGCTGATTCACTCAGAGCGGCAATGTTGGTGCCTGCAACAGTAACGCTTCCGGAAGTAGGCCGATCTATGCCTGACAATAGATTTAGTAAAGTTGTTTTCCCCGAACCGGAAGGACCCATCAATGCAATAAATTCACCTTCCTTTACAGTAAGAGAAATATTATGAAGTACAGAAATTTCCATACTATCTCTCCAATATGATTTACGAACATTCAAAATATTAATTATATCTGACATAAATACTCCGGTAAATATTTAGGTTTACTGTTATTATACTAATGAGACGAAATTTATTGGAGATTAACTCTTACACCATCTTTTATTTCATCATTTACTTTTTCTATTACTTTATCCCCTTCTTCAAGTCCAGATTTTATTTCAATGCTTGAATCCAGATTTCTTCCTTTAACTACGGGCACCTCAACTGCTTCATTATCCCTGACCATAAAAACCACATCTTTCCCGTTACGCCTAACAACTGATGTAAAAGGTACCACGAGTACAGCAGGTTCATTTTTCTGATTCTCTGTTAATTGCTTTGATAAGAAAAGAACCTTTGCACTCATTTCGGGAAGAACCTTACTATCATAATTTTTAAATCCAACCTTTACCAGTACGGTTGCTTTTGATCTGTCGGCAGTGGGGACTATTTTATCAACAAAACCTTCATATGAAATCTGTGGATAGGCATCAAGGATTATCTCACAGCTTTGTCCCGTTTTAATTTTTTCTATATAAGATTCAGAAACATCCGCTTCAACCTGTAAAGATTTCATATCTGCCATTGTTACAATTGCGCCGCGTGAAGTGGTACTTGCACCAAGAGGAGCAACTATTTCCCCGACTTCAGCATTTTTAGTCAATACTGTACCGTCGAAAGGTGCGCGAATGAGTGTATTTTCAAGAGCAACTTCGGCCGAATTTAAGTTGGCCTTTGCTACATCAATTGAAGCAAGTACTCGATGGTACCGTGCATCTGATGCGTCAACTTCTACCTGTGTTGTAGCTCCTGATTTAATGAGCTCTTTTTGTCTGTTAAAATTATTTTCAGAATCCTTCAGATCGGCCTCAGCTAATTTCAGGTTAGCCCTTGCCTCTTCGACCTGAGCCTTAATGTCATTATCTTCAAGCCGCCCCAGCACCTGATCCTTTTTTACCCGATCACCTTCAACAACTCCAAGATAAACGAGTCTACCTGTTCCTTTAGATGCAACCGCGGCTTTTCTCTGCGCAACCACATAACCGCTTGCAGTAAGACTTGCATTAGTCTGTGAAGGAGATTGTAATACAACGGTCGTAACTTTGACATCGACTGCCGGACTAAAAATGTTGCCGACTACCTTATATCCGAGAAATAATAAAAATGCACCAAAAATAATTATTACGACAATAATTATTGTTTTACTTGAGTTCGGATTCTGATTATTAGATCTGTCTATCCTAAGAGCTGATAAGTCAGCTTTACTTGTTTCCATCTTCTGCCTGGGATTTTGAGTCGTAAAAATACTGAACAGTTTTATTAATGCAAAGTCTTTAAAAAGCGAAAATACTTTATTTGGTGAAATCCACATTTGATTAAAAATAATCCTGATTTAAGCAAGGTATTTTAATAATTAATCGACTCACCCCTTAAACCTAATCCTTTTCAGTTGTGAATGTCACAGCATCAAGGAAAATAAAAATTATCGCTCAAAAAACTTCTGATTGTGCAGGTTATGACATAAAATGTCACACTGAGACTTATCATGGTAACAGGATTTTTAATTCCTTCGAAATTCTTCCAAAAACACATAAAATAATCTTTAAATGACCTTTATTAACATTATCTTCTTAACTATATTCTATTTCAAATAAATAATAATTGATTAGGGGAAATTATTGCCAAAAATGAAGAGCAGTTCAATAAGATATTTTATAGCATCAGGTATCATTCTTATCGTTTTAGTCTTCCTTTATTTCGTAAATAAAATTTATACGAATACTCTTGATGATGCGAAATACGATCATCAGCTTCAGCAGCTGGAGATGGCAAAATCTGTGGCACAAGGAATTAATTTTTTCATAGAACATCTTATCAGGGATATGAAGCTTTTGACACATAATCCCGATATAATTAATGTTCCTGTTAAAAGTAATTATAACTCACTTAATTTTTTCAAGGAAAACTATGATAGTACTATAATTCGTTCAATATTCCTTGCAGATAGTTCCGGCAGGGTTATGTTTGGAGTAGGAAAACCGCTCCCGCAATGGTCTCATGGAAAGATTTCCGAATTAACCTCATTAATAAACATTACTGATTCAGAATATGTATTTTCCGATGTAATGCCGGATATTAATAATTATAAAGATAGTCCCAAATCCTTTTTAATGGTAATAAGGCTACCTGAAAAAAACAGAGGAAATTTTTTTATGGGTTACCTTGTAGACTTTGACATTCTCATGAAAAGATTTATCGAACCTTTAAAATTAAGCGGGGAAGATTTTCCCTGGGTACTTGACGGGGAGGGCAGATTGATTTATCATCCAAGGCATAAGGAAATGCTCTTCAAATCAATTTTGAAAACAACCAGAAATTGCAATAACTGCCATGTTAATTTCGACACGCAAAACAGGATGATGATGGCCGGTCATTCTTCAGTAGACGAATATTATGTAATGGGAAATGAGCCGCATAAAATAATGGCTTATGTGCCTTTAAAACTCCAAAATCAGACCTGGATAATTGCAATAAGCACACTTCTTCCAAAAGTAACTACAGGACTGAGAAGCAGATTTCAATTATTTTTTATACTGGGTTTGATTATT